>JBDHXR010000136.1:0-6706 GCA_039810825.1 Fluviicola sp. | reverse complement strand
CTTTATACAATAGTGTAAAACATTGTTTCCTTACAAACTAGAAAATGAAAAAACTGCCTCTCCTTGCAGTGCTCTCGTTAGAACTTTTCATAGAAAACAACCTGATCTTATCTCCTTATTTCCTTGATGCTAATATAGATAGCAATAATAAAACAACCCGACACAAATGAATAAACAGTAACTATGATTGAATATTTTACCTTTTTGAATTAGTTTCAATTATAGGCTTTCAAGAATTTTAAAGAAAATATCACGTTTTGCAGGAGAGAGAGGAACTTCTGAGCCATCTTTCATCACTACAGCTCCACCATTTCCTTTATCATATCGGTCAACAAAATTTAAATTGATGAGGTGAGATTGTTGAACACGTAGAAATTGGTATCCGGTAAGCAGTGTTTCATAATCTTTGAGCGTTCTAGAGACCAAGATTTTTTTATTTTCTGTTAAGTAAAAAGAAGTGTAATTTCGATCTGCTTCACAACGTATAATTGTATCTACATCTACTACGTGAACGCTTTCTTGGGTTTTTAAGACTAAGCGCCTTTTTTGGTTGGGTTGAATATTGTTGAGCAAGGTATCAAGCGAAGTGTTGTTGATAGCTTTATCTTGATCTGAATTTATGGACAAAGCCTTTTCAACGGCTGCTTTTAAGTCATCAGGATCTATGGGTTTTAGTAAGTAGTCCAAGGCTGAGAATTTGATTGCCCGAATTGCATATTCTTCGTGGGCTGTAACAAAAATCACAGTAAATTTTTTTTCTTTAAAAGCATTTAACACATTAAAACCAGTTCCATCGGGCATTTGTATATCTAAGAAAACAATGTCAGGATGGATGTTTTCAATAGCTTCAATGCCTGATTTTACATTTTCCCCAATAGGATATGTTTTCACGTCAAAACCGAACGAGTCAATCATTTTTGCAATAAGCTCTCTGGTTCTCTGTTCATCATCTATAATTACTATTTTTTTCATATTGAAGAAACGGATTATCAACTAGTTTGTTCAACTAAAATACTATTAATTTTTTAATTCAACGTATTTTACTAAATCGAATGAGTAATGAAAATATATTAAATGCTTGAATCTGTTTTATACGGTAAATAAATCTCTACAAAAGTGCCTTTTTCATCATTCAAATCAGACACCATTATTTTCCCATCGGTTTTGTATTTTGAGTTCAAGTTGTTTATTCTATCTTGTGTTATAGAGATAGCCATACTTTTATGGGCTGATTTTTTTTGAACTTTTGCTGCTTCTTTTCTTCCAATACCATTGTCTTTTATTGTGACATATAGTAAATTTTCTTTTTTTGAAAATTCGATTTCAATAAAGCCATCTTGCACTGTATGAAGCTGCCCGTGTTCAATAGAATTTTCAATGAATGGTTGGGTAATCATTGGAGGGATGATGACATTTTCAAAAAACAAATCTTCATCGGCATGAATAGAATACTTGAATCTGTTGCCAAAACGCATTTTTTGAGTTTCGAGGTACTTTTTTAAAATATCTACCTCTGTATTCAGATTAATAAATTCTTTGGAAGAATTTTCTAAAATTAAACGCATTAATTTGGAGAAATGGACAAGGAATTTTGAAGAGTTTTTCGTGTCGTTTTCATAAATGTAGCTTTGAATAACAGACATGGCATTAAACACAAAATGAGGATTCATTTGTGAACGCAACAGTGTTTGATTTAACTCTGCCTCTCGTTGTAATTGCATGATGTTTCTTTGCTTCCAACGTGAACGAACAACAAAGCCTGCCAGTACAGCAATCAAAATGAACCCAATGAAAATGTATAATTGAAAACGATTTCGAAGTTCTGAGTTTTCTTTTTCAGTACGTTGTAGCTCAAGGGAGTTTTTTTGGGTTGCAATCAACTGATTTTGCTGCTCAGAGCGATACAACACCGATAATTCTGCAATCTTTGTACTCACTTCAACTGATCTTGCACTGTCTGCATAATTCGAATACATGAGTAAATAAGCATACGCTTTTTCAATTTTTCCTTGTTTGCGATAAATTTCAGACAACTCTTTAAAAGAATTATATGCCATACTTAAGTGCCCAAGTTCTTTTCGAATTTCGATTGATCTGTTAAGATAATTTAAAGCGTTTCGTGTTTTTCCTTGTTCAGAAAATACTGTTCCTACCAAGTGGTAAACACTTGCAATTTCTGGACGATTCATTGCAGATTCAAAGTAAATCAACGCTTGATTGTAGTAGCTCAATGCTTTTTCGTAATCTTTGTGTTTGTTGTAAAGATTACCGAAACATTTATTTACAATTCCTAATCCATCTTGATCATTAATGCCTTCAAGAATGTAATTAGCAGATTGAAATTGATGAATTGCTTGTTTTAAGTTTGAATTTTTCAATTGCACCAATCCTAAATCTATTTCTGCCAATGCAACCAACCTGTCAAGGTTGATACACCTGGCATTTTCCAATGATTGTTTGAAAAATGAATTTGCATTTCCTGTGTTGTTAATGCTTAATTGTGCTTCTCCTATTTCACGTTGTATTTGCGCTACCAATGGCAAAGCCATGGCTTCTTTGGCTAAGTTTAATGCAACAAAGTTTTTTGATACAGACAATTCAACTTCACCGTAGAAAAAGTAGATATTAGCTTGTGTGGTAACACAATTTGCCATCAGTGTTTTGTTTGTAGAACGCTTGGCATATTGTATGGCTTTATCAATATAATTTAAAGCAATTTCACGCTTATTTTGTTCCATATAGATTTGACTATACAAACGGTAACACTTAGCATAAAGCGCATAATCTCGAACTTTTTTGGTAATGTTTAATGCTTCGTTGAGGTAAATTGCAGCACGCTCTAACTTACGTTCTATCAAATAATATTCTGCTAGATAGAATAAGATGTTCACCTTGTTTTGATCAGCTTTAGTTTTGCCGAAAAAAGTTTGAAGCAGTAAGATTTTTGTTTTATAGGCTTGCTTGTTGCCGGTTAGTTCCTCCACTCTTAAATCATAGAACATGGTCTCTAACTTGGCAGAATCGTTTTCACTTCTACTGGAATTGAACAATTCATATCGAATGGAGTCGGCACGTTTGAAGTTTGTGACTAAATAATGTTGTCCTAATTCAAGCTGAATCCAGAATCGCTTTGTGTGATTTTTTTCCTTGTTGTACGCATTGATTAGTTTCCCCTCATTTAATTCAGCCGCATTCAAACCAAACGGGATAAGAATGAGTGCAATTAGGAAACTTCGAATGAATGTGCCAAACATGGATTAAAAGTATTATTTTTTTGAGGAATATAAGCATCCATTAAGAATACTCATCCAATTTTGTACCTTTGCACCTTCTACACGGGTACAAGCAAACATGGAATACAATTTTAGTGAAATAGAAAAAAAATGGCAGCAAAAATGGAGTGAAGAACAAACTTTTGCTGCAAAAGATGAAAGCACAAAACCAAAGTACTATGTATTGGATATGTTTCCATATCCATCGGGTGCTGGATTACATGTTGGTCATCCTCTTGGTTATATTGCTTCTGACATCTATGCACGCTACAAAAGACTTTGCGGATTCAATGTGTTGCACCCAATGGGATACGATTCTTTTGGATTGCCGGCTGAACAATACGCTATTCAAACAGGGCAGCACCCGGCAATTACTACAACTCAAAATATTGCACGCTATCGTGAGCAATTGGATAAGATAGGATTTTCATTTGATTGGAATAGAGAAATCAGAACGTCTGAACCTGCATATTACAAATGGACACAATGGATCTTTAAACAAATTTATAACTCTTGGTACAACCAGAAATCAAATAAAGCCGAGTCTATTGAAGGGTTGATTCAACAATTTAAGCAAAATGGCAACACTGCAATAAATGCAGTTACAGATTATGAAAACACGTTTACTGCAAAACAATGGGAAGCGTTTTCAGAAAAAGAAAAAAGTGATGTATTGATGAACTATCGCTTGGCATATTTAGCCGATTCGTGGGTAAATTGGTGTCCTGCTTTGGGTACCGTTTTGGCAAACGATGAGGTAATAAATGGATTGTCTGAACGAGGTGGACACCCTGTTGAGCAAAAACTTATGCGCCAGTGGTCTATGCGTATAAAAGCATATGCTGAACGATTGCTTACCGGTTTGGAAACAGTGGAGTGGACAGATGCCATTAAAGATATTCAACGCAATTGGATAGGAAAATCTGTTGGCGCTTCTGTAAAGTTTGAAGTGGTTGATAGTGAAGATAAAATAGAGGTTTTCACTACTCGCCCGGATACTATTTATGGTGTTGGGTTTATTGTTTTAGCACCAGAACATTCTTTGGTATCACAAATTACAACGCCGGAATATTTAAAAGATGTACAAGAATATATTTCTGCAGCATCGTTGAAGTCTGAGAGAGACAGACAAGCAAATGTTAAACACATTACCGGTCAATTTACCGGAGGCCATGCTATTCATCCATTTACCAACGAAAAAATTCAAATTTGGATAGCTGACTATGTGTTGGCATCTTATGGTACAGGAGCAGTAATGGCAGTTCCTTGTGGCGACCAACGAGATTTTGATTTTGCGAACTTTTTTCAATTGCCCATTAAAAACATTTTCGAGAACGTAGATATTTCAGAGTCGGCATATACTGCTAAAGAAGGAAAAATTGCAGAATCAGAATTTTTATCTGGATTAGAGATTAAGGATGCAATTGAAGTTGCCATTAAAAAAATAGAAGAAAAAGGGATTGGCCACAAAAAAACAAATTTCCGTTTACGAGATGCTATTTTTTCTCGTCAACGTTACTGGGGAGAACCATTTCCGGTTTATTATAAAAATGAGATTCCATATTTGATAGAAGATTCTATGTTGCCGATTGAGTTGCCAGAAGTGGACAAGTATTTACCAACTGAAGACGGTGAACCGCCTTTGGCTCGGGCTGAAAAAAGTGCTTGGAAATATTCACCTGGAGATCGAATGGAATACAATACTATGCCCGGATGGGCTGGTAGTTCTTGGTACTTTTTGAGATATATGGATGCCAAGAATGAACATGAGTTTGTTTCGAAAGAAAAATCGAATTATTGGAATCAAGTAGATTTGTATATTGGTGGTGCAGAACACGCAACAGGGCATTTACTTTATTCACGTTTTTGGTGTAAGTTTCTGTATGATAGAGAATTTATCTCTTTTGACGAGCCATTCAAGAAAATGATAAACCAAGGTATGATCTTGGGAAGAAGTAGTTTTGTTTATAGAACACACCTAGACATCAATGTAGAATCGAATGAAAAGTTTGATATTTTCTTGCTTGATTTTGTAAAAAAACATCCGATTTTCATTTCCCATTCTCATATTCACAGTCTTTCACACCCAAATATTGACAAGATTGTTTCTTCATTGAAAGATAAATTTTCAGCACAACATCCTGAAATAAAAGTGCTCGATTTTAGCATTTATAATCAGGTGACACCCATTCATGTTGATATTTCAATGGTTGAAAATGATAAGTTGAATTTAGAGATGTTTAAAAGATGGAGAACGGAGTTTGAAAATGCAACATTTGTATTAGAAGATGATGGTTTTTACATCTGTGGACATGAAGTTGAAAAAATGTCAAAATCAAAATTCAACGTTCAAACTCCCGATGAATTGGTAGAAAAATTTGGAGCCGACACCTTGCGTTGTTATGAAATGTTTTTGGGACCGTTGGAACAGACAAAACCATGGGACACTAAAGGAATAAATGGTGTGCATAGCTTTTTAAGGAAGTTAACACGCTTGTATATTCATGAGGGGAAATCTGTTGTATCCCATGGACAGGCAAGCAAAGAAGCAATGAAAACCTTGCATAAAACAATTAAGAAAGTGCATGACGATTTGGAGCGTTTTTCCTTCAATACCAACGTTTCGAATCTGATGATTTGTGTAAATGAACTTACTGAGCAACAATGTCACGCTAAAGAAATTTTAGAGCCGCTTTCTATTTTATTATCCCCATACGCACCTCATTTAGCAGAAGAATTATGGGAAGTTTTGGGAAATGTCCCTGGCACTATTTCTCAAGCTAAGTTTCCGGTATTTGATGCTACGTATTTAATGGATGCAAACACCAAATACCCGGTGAGTTTTAATGGGAAAATGCGTTTCAATGCAGAGTTACCAACTGCATATTCTGCAAAAGAAGTGGAAGAAGCAGTCTTGTCTATGCTTGAATCAAAAAAATGGCTTGAAGGGAAAACTCCAAAGAAAATCATTGTTGTTCCCGGAAAGATTGTGAACATTGTAGTTTGATTTTTAGGTAGTGAATAGAAGTTAGTCGTTTATTTTTTTCAGCAGTGAATCACCTGTATGTTAATAGTAGTAAGGGTATAAGTGTTTTTAACGGTTAATCAACGTTGAAGTTAGTTAAAAAAAACATCTCCCGCCAAATCTCAAATTCATAACCCAATAAAGCAATAAATCAAAAACGCAATATTGCGTTCAAGTCAGTGTTTTTAAGGGTTTCAAGCGGTTATTCACCTACTCACACTCACAAAACCCTGAAAACTCACCTGCTTTTTGTCTTTTGGGTTGATATACTGTAAATTCACAAAATACACCCCTTCTGTGACGTCTTCACCGTTCCATAACTTGTTTTCTCCTGTTTTAAGCACACCTTCAAAGGTAAACACATCATTTCCCCAGCGGTTTTGAATGCTCAGTTTAACAGGTAATTCTT
>JBDHXR010000135.1:0-6813 GCA_039810825.1 Fluviicola sp. | reverse complement strand
CTTCTTTCTCGGAAACAGGACTTTCAGGATAAATGAAATTTATCCAATCAAACAACGGTTTTTTGGGTTTTACCACAATAGCGTTGCGATTGATGCTTTCATAGAAATATGGAATCGGCTCAATCATCTTTGTATTCTATAAATTTCGTAAGGCAACTGGCAAAAGTCAATTCGGTAATCCAACAAAGTATGGTCGTCCACATATTTGGCAGGGGCAAAAACCAAACGCTGTTTATTTTTGAATTTTGGAAGCGATTTGCAAAGCTCCAATGTCAAAGCGTTTTTCTTTAACCAATCCAATTCTGCTTTATAAAAGAGATACACTTCATAGTTTTTGCTTTCTCCAATAAAGCCTGTTTTTTCATTGATTGCCTTTTCGTTAAATTCTTCGCCTGTGGCGGTGTAGAAAAGGTATCGGGCAAATTCTGTGTATGACGGTAAATTTTTACCTCTCAACAAACTTTCCATTTCGATAGTGTCACCCAATTCAAAGTAACTGAACGAACCGCCTGTTCCTTTTTTGAGCAAATCGCTTTTGGCTGTTTTTACGCCTTTGATAACTCGTCTTGTTCTTTCTGCTGTCAATTCATTTGCATAACTTTCCATTTCAACCAAGATGAAATTTCTTTCAACTCCGCTTTCCTCATTGAGTTCTAAAACGGCTTGTGCTGTCGTTCCTGAACCTGCAAAACTATCAAGAACAATGTCGCCTTCGGTTGTGGCTAAAGCTATGCACTGTTTTACCAAAGATTTTGGTTTTGGAAAATCAAATTGATTTTCTAACCCTAATTCTCTTAACTCAATTGTTCCCGTTTCATTCAGAAATGAATTGTCGTCCCAAATAGATTTAGGCTTAAATGTAGTTTTACGGTATTTTTCATAGATTCCAAAAGAGCCGTCATTCTTCTTTTTGGCAACCAAATTACTCGTGGTGGTTTTTGAAGATACGTTTTTCGTTACCTTATCTTTTCCCCATCTCCAACAACTTTCTTTCATCTGTGAATTGAATGGCTCGACCATTTCTGAAAACTCTTTACTTTGAGTCAGAGAAACCAAACAAAACCCGTCTTTGTCTTCCGATTTTGGATTTATGTAAATGGGATAAAAAAGGTTTGGGCGATTGTGTTTTCCGAATTTCGGATTACGATTTCTAAGTTCACGAATATTGAAAGCACCTATTTCATCATTAAGATTTAGGTCGTTTGATTCACTGTCTTTTTCAAGTTCAAATAATTCAGTTTCGGGATTTTTGGTATAAACAATCAAATATTCGTGGGTCTTTGCTATTTGATTATAAGTTTGCCCCCTGCTATTTGCTCTGACAATAACCTGACTGTAAAAATTGTTTTCGCCAAAAATTTCATTTAACAACACTCTCAAATTTGCGAGTTCATTATCATCACAAGAAATAAAAATTGCACCATCTTCACTTAAAAGTTCACGCAAGAGTTTTAAGCGTGGCATCATCATACACAACCATTTGTCGTGTCTTGTCAAATCTTCAATATCAACTGCTTTCCCTAACCATTCTTGAATCATTGGGCTGTTTACATTGTCGTTATACACCCAATTTTCGTTGCCTGTATTGTAAGGAACATCAATGTAAATACACTTTACTTTCCCTGCATAAGTTGGAAGTAATGCCTTCAATGCTTTCAGGTTATCGCCTTGAATAATCAGGTTGTCGTGCAAGGAAACTTTATCTGTCAAGCTCAATTCTTTTTTCGGCACCAATTGGTGATATTTCACCGCCAAATGGTGGTTCTGCACAAAAGTTTTTCCTTTGAAATGGAGTGTTGGCATATCTTTATCCTTGTATTAGTTTATTAAATGTTATACCTGCAATGCTAATAAGCTTTTTTGAAACAGTTTCACTAACTACACCGCTCGCAACCATTTCCAAAGATTTACCTGCAAGATTTTGATACCAATTTTTCTTACCGATAAAATACAGGTTTTTCAATTCTTCAATTTCTTTTATCAAGTCATCATAAATGATTTCTTGCCCCATTCTTAATTTTTCAATTTCTTGGAGTAAATCATCTAACTTTCTGTTGTTTTCATACCTTTCTTCGCTTGTAAATACTTCATCATTGTTAATACCTACACCATATTCCTCAAGTATTTGATTGATAAAAAAAGTAGTTTCTCTGTGTGTTTTTGATTTATCACAATTAGCTGGATTTTTACATTCCTTAGCGTGTTTTTCCGATTCCTCTTGAACATACTGAGAAACAACGGTCAAGTATTTAAGCTTGTCTTTTTCACGATTGAACTTATAAAGTTGACTTTCCAAATCGCTTATCAATTCTTCTGTTGAATTTGAAGAATCCAAGTTCCAACGAATAAATTCGTAAGCTTTATCTTCTACTATATCTGCTTTGTTTATCTCCATATCAACCACGTATTTGTTCTTATTTAAAGAGTTTGTTTATTTCCGTAAACACTTTTGCGAAATTTTCAATGGTTTTTTTATCAAAATCTTTGGCAGATAAACCCTTTTTGACCAACTGATTTGCAGGGCGATAATGGTTAAAATGCGGGATTGATAAATGTTGATTAATTTGTATTAAAATAGGCTCAATATCTGTATTCAAATCTTCTACTTTAATATCTGCATATTCAGAAAAAGCCTCATTAAATAGCTTTATATAATCGCTCTTAGTAAATAAGTCCTCAATATCTGCCCTTTTTCTGTCGTCTAAAAACTCGTGAAAGAATCTAACATTCTTTTGGTTGATAATTTTTTGGATTACCAATCCGTCTAATTTTGCTTTGCCTTTAGCATCTGTAAAGCTGTCTAATAAGCAAACGATTTGTAAATCATTACTTCGCAATAAGGAAATGAATGTTGCTACTTTTTCAAGCCCACCTGTTGGCACAAGTGTGATGTCAGACTTTAAACCAACTTTACCTGCACTTTCTAAAATTGCGGACATTGATTGTAGAAACATCAAATCAGATACACCCTCAATTAGAAGATTCTTTGGAGATATATACAAGTTTTGAGCTATGTTATAACCCAATGCCGCCTGTAAAGGGAATAAAGTATTAGGGTCTTTTTCTTGAATGCTATCTGAAATTACTGAACCTTTATCTGTTTCCAAAACAGTCCTTACCTTATTCAGGCTTTCAGACTTTATCATAAATGGAGAATGGGTTGTATAGATAATTTGGTAGTCTTCCGATAAGTCATTAAGAAATTTCAACAAGTTATCTTGTGCGGAAGCGTGTAGATTTAACCCTGGCTCATCTAATAACAGAATATAGTTATTGTTTTTATCTTCTTGTATTTTCTTAAACCATACTAAAAAGGAGAAAAACCAATTAAACCCCTTACTTCGATTTTTTAATGGTAAAGAAACTCCAAGTGTTCTGTTTTTTACACGTATGTCTAAAACGTGTTCAACAATATTTACTTCTGTGAGATTCTCTTGCTGTCGAGTGTGTGGATTTGTAACAGTTTTTACACTGCTTTCTTTGATTTTATCAATATCAAAAATTATTTCAAGATTTTTATTAGTTCCCCAATATTTAAAGAGTTCATCAGTAATAGTGGCTTGGGTGGCTTCTAATTCAGCTTTGAAATCTTCATAGTTGTCTGAATCCAAAAGTTCATCAATATTAATATCAGCCAATTCAAAAAGTGCTTTCGCTGTTTTTTGTTCTTCATCCTCTAAATCTTCATTTTGTAAACTTTCTATGTTTATTCGTGATGGCAAAGCATAATATTCATCATAATACAAAAATTTAGGAAGATTTGGCAAAAGGAATATCCTTGCAATGTATTCACCTAAAGGGTCAACCTTCCAATTCCATTTGTTCTCAAAATACTTTTTAAGACTTGTGAGTCCGTTTACAATGTTTTCATCTTTGTATTCGGCAATAACTGCATCTAAGTCAGTTGCATTTTTACAAGCCTTGAGTTTATCATTAAGTGCTTTACTTGAAATTCCTAAAAGAGTAGTTTTACCTTCAATAAATTTTTGAAAATCAGTTGATACATTTTGCCAAGTTCTCTGATTAGAAAACTTGTGGGATACATTCACTTCTTTTTGAGTAAAAACATGTTTTCCTAAGTCTTTTGAAATTTGTTCTAATAGGTGCTCAGGAACTGTATAAGTGCAAGAAATTGCAACTGGGTCTTCACCGCTTTTGTCTAATTTCTTTTTTTCCTTCCTTGGATAATCGTGCGTGGTATTGTATTGAAATTTGCTGTCCTTTTGAAAATAGTTTGACTTAGCAAGTGCTTCCAAAATAGATGTCTTACCTGATTCATTCATGCCGACTAAAACGGTTACGTCATCTTCAATTTTAAAAGTATGGTCGCTTTCAATACTTTTATATTTATGTATAGTTACTTCTGTTAGTTTCATTTCTTTTTGGTTTTAATATATTTAACTTTTTCCTCTGCCACTTGCAAAGCTTTCAACGCCACATCTTCGTCCGCCACCTCATACACCAACTTGTCAGACAACCAAGAAACAAGCAAGTCATTTTCTTTAATCTTAAAAAACTCGGCAAGTTTTATCACCTGTTCACGGTTTGCATTCCGTTGTCCTCTCTCAATTTTGCTTATAATTGCTTGGTCAATGTCTAGGTATGCCGCAACTGTCCGTAAGGGCAATTCCTTGTCTTCCCGTAGTTTTCTTATCGTTTCGCCTAAGCTGTCCATTTTGAACAATTCTATTTTGAATGATTTTGTCAAAAATACAAACTTCTTTTGGAAAAGCATCTGAAAAAATCTCCAAAGTTTTCAACAGATTATCATTGTCAGGCGGGTGGGCAAAATTGGCTCTTTTGCAAAACTTGGGTTGTGGGTCGGCTGGTGCGGTTTTGCAAATGTGCCAATGTGCGGCTGGCTAAAATTATTTTTTAAAATGTGCGGTGGGAAAAATTTTAAAAACATTCGGGTCGGTTTGCGTGTCGGCTTGTCTTACCGTGTCAGTTTGTTAAAGAACGCTTTCAAGTCAGTCCGCTTAAATTGTCAGGTTGTAAAGTCTCCGTTTTTCAGTCGTCACTTTCAGGGTTGCACTGTCTTTTTACGCTTGGGCATAACGGTTTGGGTATTGCCGCAGTGGGGGATTTTTAGCACAAATGTTCAATAGAAGCACTACCGTTCGTCTATGCACAAAAGTTTCATAGAAGCACGTCAGCCCCCATTGCGGCAATACCTTGTTGGTGGTAGTTTTTTATGGTTTCAGCCAATTACTCTGTGGTTTTACAATAAGTCTGGCATTATTGTATGCCATTTTTAGAGTTAAACAAGTCCTTGCAGTATAAGTAGTATCATTCAGTTTATGAATAACCAATGCCAAATCTGGGTTTGGCGAACCCGATGTTAAGCAAAGAGGTAACAATAATTGAATTTTACTGTCATAATATTGAGGTACAGCTATTTTATAATTGGAACGTACTTTTTTCTTGACTTCATCTATTGCTCCAACAAGTTGTCTTCTTAATTCCGCATCGTCTGCGCCTTGAAGATGTACAGGAAAACGACCTAAATTATCGCCAATGATATGGTCTAAGTCGGGAATTAAATCGCATTTCGGGTTAAAAATGAGTAATTCGGGTTTGTCAAAGAAATTTGCTACATCGGGAATTGAATGTGAAAAATTCCGAAGAATATTATTGTCGCTTTTCTTTAAAAATGCTTTGAAGAAAAAAGGTGTTGCAAGTCCTTTTTTAGGGCTTTTATATTCTTCAAAAAAAGCGAAAATGTCTTCTAAATTTTCAGTAACAAGTCCTGTATTGAAACAAGCGAATTTATTGTCAGATGTAAATGCAATTTTCTTTTCTTGTTGTAATTTTCTGAAAGTAAATTCGAGATAGTTTTTAAGAATGCTGTTATTCTTAGTTGCACTGTCCGAAAAGTCCCAAGCCTCTTTATCAGCCAAAGTATCAGCTAAAAAAGTAATAGCACTATCATAGTTAGGGAAGAATGCGAACTTAAAAAGTTCAGAATTGAATTGTTTTTTTGCCATATTGATTTATTTTAAAATTTACGTTATCTATAAAAAATAAGAGCCATCAACTTTATCAGGATGGCTCTCTCTATGTTCTTTTAAGTTTTATCTTACTTTTTTGCAGATAGACCTGCAACCATCTTTATATAACAATATGGTGCAAAGGTAAAACTTTTTTAGAAACCAACAAACTTTTCCATAAAATATTTTAATATGAACTTTCGGTGTATTCCCAACGCTGATATAGGTCATTATATTTATAGTGCCCTACTTTGTTGCCGTTTGCATCATAAACATCGTACCGTTTGTATAGGTCATTCCACTTTTTATAACCTGTCTGATTTCCATTTGAGTTATATTTATCTGTTCTGTTGTACAGGTCGTTTTGTTTTTCATACCCTTGTTGATTTCCGTTTCCGTCATAAATGTCTTTTCTTTGATACAAGTCATTTTGCTTTTCATATTTCACAAGATTACCATTAGCATCGTAGTACTCAATTCGGTTGTAAAGTGTATTTTCTTTAGCATATCCAATCATATTACCTCGTGAGTCAAAAAACTCCGTTCTTTGGTAAAGACTATTATACTTTTGTGTTGTTTGTGCTTTTACAGCAACCGTTGTCAGAGCCAAGCCGACAATTAAAATTACTTTCTTCATTTTATTAATTTTTTGTCCGCTTACTCTATTCGGTTTTCAGCTTTCCCCGTTGTGGTTCGGTAAAATTACCACCAACTCTCAAATATACGAACTCTTGTTTCTCCGCAAAGTAGAATTTATACGGGATAGCAAATGTGCGAAGAAGGAAGAGTGGATAAAAAATAGTTGTAATGCGAAGGGCGTATT
>JBDHXR010000134.1:0-6834 GCA_039810825.1 Fluviicola sp. | reverse complement strand
GACGTAAATACAAGGAATATCCTTCTTTAGTTGGAATCCAAGCAGACTCAATTTCTACAAACTTTCGAACCATTTCCACAAATAGTTCTTCTGGAATTTCAGGCATTGCCATACGCTCACAAGATTCAATAAATCTTTTTGCATTCATTTCAGGGCGAAATAAAGCAACCTCACCATTCTCCATGCGGTAAGCTTTCATGCCTTCAAAAATAGATTGACCGTAATGAATAGCAGACATAGCTGGGTGCATTGCTATGGGGCCAAAAGGTACAATTTCAGGGGTTTGCCACTGTCCATCAGTAAAATCCATTAACAACATGTGATCTGTAAAAACATGTCCAAACACAAGGTTATCCCAATCAACAGATTGAAGTTTCGAAACTGGTGATTTCGAGACTTTAATAAAATCTTCTTTTATCATAACGACTAATAGTTCGTACGAATATACCGAAAATAATCCTACAAACGCACATTATACAAATATTCTAATTGAAAATAAGGTGTTATTTCTACACTTGATAATTTGTACATTTGGCTTTTAAATCCATTTTGGGTGTCAGAAAAAAGCAAAGAAATACTGAAAAAATATTGGGGCTTTAATTCCTTTCGTCCACTGCAAGAAGACATTGTGGATGCAGTTATTTATGGTAAAGATGTGCTTGCTCTTTTACCAACTGGTGGAGGCAAGTCAATTTGTTTTCAAGTTCCTGGCTTAGCTCGAGATGGACTAACAATAGTTGTTTCTCCTCTTATCGCCTTAATGGAAGATCAAGTGCAAAATTTGCAGAACAGAGGAATACGTGCAAAAGCTATTTCAAGTGCTTTGAGCTACCGAGAAATAGATATTTTGCTTGATAATGCACGTTTTGGGGCAATTGATTTTTTGTATATATCTCCAGAAAGAATAACAACCCAGCTTTTTACAGAGCGCCTGAAGCTGATGAATGTAGGCCTCATTGTGGTTGATGAAGCTCATTGTATTTCTGAATGGGGGCATGATTTTCGTCCTTCTTATCTAAATATTTGTACACTGAGAAATTATCACCCAGATGTTCCTGTGATTGCATTAACGGCAACTGCAACAGAAAAAGTAAAGGTTGACATTCAACAGATTCTGAAATTAAAAAAACCTGAATTATTTGAAGCTTCATTTGAGCGAAAAAACATTTCTTATGAAGTGTATCATGTGGCAAACAAACTCGATGTTACATCAACTTGGATTCATCGGAATCAACAAGATGTTGGAATTGTCTATTGCCAAACCAGGCAAAGTGTGAAAAATGTGTACAAACACTTAATTGCTCAGGGAAAAAAAGTTTCGATGTATCATGGTGGCTTAAACAGTAGTGAAAGGCATCTAGCTTTAAGCAATTGGTTGAGCGAAAAAACACTTGTGATGGTGGCTACAAATGCTTTTGGAATGGGAATAGATAAACCAAATGTTCGGTATGTAATTCACCATGAATTGCCTGCAAATCCTGAATCATATTTTCAAGAAGCAGGTAGAGCAGGTAGAGACGGAAAAGATGCAAGAGCTTTCTCCTTCATTGAACCCAAAGATATAGAACTCATAGAAACACGCGTAAAAGCAAATTTTCCAGCCCCTGATACCATACGTTTGGTGTATAGAGCACTGTGCAATTACCTAAAAATTGCAATCGGATCTGGAGCATTTGAAAGCTATTCCGTTCAATTTGCTGACTTTACCAAAAAGTTTAAGCTTTCTATAGGTGACGCCTATGCATCAATAAAAATATTAGAAATGAACGGCAACCTTTTATTTGCAGAGCGTGGTTTGCTGGGGTCACACATCAAAATAAATGTAGATGCTGCCCAATTGTATGGGTATCAACTTAAGAATCCGGATTTGGATCCATTAATTACGTGGTTAAGTAGAAATCACAATCAGTTATTTAATTCTTTTTGCGAAATAAATGAACATGAAACATGCAACCGATTATTTATTACGAATGCTGAATTAACAAAGCAATTAAAGAAATTAGAAAGTGCTGGTATTGCCGACATCAATTGGCAAAACGATTTACCACAAATAACCTTTTTACATGAGCGATTGCCAAACGATGCAATTCAGTTAAAACCAGAAGTGTATCATTTCAGAAAAGAGCAAGCTTTCAGTCGATTTGAAACGATGCGACAGTATTTAGAAGGAAAACAATGTCGTCCTCAATTTTTAATTCGATACTTTGGTCAAGATAGCCCAACTTGTGGTATTTGCGATTACTGTAAAGAACAAGCATTTAGAGCAAAGCATCCGCACATAGAACTTGAAATTTTAGAAAAATTAAAGGAGAGTCCTTTGAGGGTAAGTCAACTTATCACATACTTTGATAAAACGTATAGCGCACAAATTAAGCAGCAACTCAAAGAATTGTTAAAGCAAGAGCGCATCGTGTTTAAGAATCCGTATTTCAACCTTCCCGAACAATAGTGCGTTTTAAATCGGCAACTTCTCGTTGCAAATCTTGAATACTTTGAGCAAGTAACGAATCGTCAAGGCGCATTTCAGGAATTGTTGGCGAAATATAATTCACAAATTTCCACATTTCCAGTATGTCATTCACATGCACCAAATAAGGTTTGTAAACAGGATTAGTAGAACAAAGTTCAAACGATTGATGAGAATCCAACCGACTATTCACGATTTTAAAAACAATTCCATCATCCTTGGTAACTACTATACATGGGGTTCCAACCCGAATACTTCCCCAATTTTGAATGTATTCAGCAACTACAAATGATCCTTCTTCAACTGGAGGCATGGAATCACCCATAATAGGAAAAGAACGGTATTTTCGGTCTCTGGATAAAAAAGGTAAGCTAAATGTTGGCAACACTTTTAAATAATCTGGGTCGGCATAACCACTTGTATAACCTGCCCTGGCTTTTTGAGGAATCAATTCAATCAATTCGTTGTCATTGCTATCAACAACAGCTGAAAGTACACGCAATTTTTTTCCATTGATATCGGCAAATACTCCAGAAGTTACTTGCGTCCAATCACTTTCAGTAAATGTTGAGAAGTCTTTCTTCAACAAAGTATCTATTGGTACGTTGTAATAGCCACTAAGTGCAATCAAAGTGTCTATTCCCGGCTCAGCAATGCCATTTTCATAGCCAGAATAACTGCTTCGTGTTAATCCTAAATCTGATGCTACTTCTTCTTGAGACTTCTTTTTGTTCTTTCGAATCAGTTTCAAATTATTACCAATTGCCATTCGATTATCTTTTAATCAAAGATATGATTATTTTTTAATCTAACAATATTTTTGTAAATTATTTTTCTCTACTTGAAGAAATAAATTGAAGTAAGCGATTGGCATGAAACACAATGGATTCTCCAGAAAGCTGAGAATAAACTTTGATAAACTTGGCTCCTAAAAAGATAATTTGAGAGGTATAATAAATCCAAACTAAGAATATCAAAATAGTTCCTACAATACCAAGTTGACTTCCAAAAAAGTAATTTTTAAGATAAAACTTAAGTCCAATTTGTCCTAAAAACAATAGCAAGGAAGTAAATATCCCTCCCAAAAATGCAATTTTCCATCGCACCTTACCATCGTGAACATATTTATAAACTAATGCAAAAACAACCACATTAACAGCTACAGATAAAAAATGTTCTGAAAAGGACATCAGCCAAAGATTTTTTATACCAACAGCTTCGTATAAACTTGAGCTTACAGACATAAAAATGGTTTCGGTTACATACAACATTACAATGCAAAAGCCGAAAAAAGCCAGCATAAAAACAGAAATTAATTTTGTTATCACAGTATGATAAAATTTCAATTTACTGTCTTGAAACACCACATGAACATCATAAAATTCATTTATACTGGTTCGTAACGATGAAATCAACGCAGAGCTAGAAAACAGCAAGGCAAAAGTTCCGATTATGTTTAATATTACATTGCTTTTTTCAAAATTCACTTGAGATAGGTACTCCAAAATACCTTCAGGGTTTTCCATGCCCATCTGGTTTTCAAGGAGATTTTCAAGCAAGGTCATAACTTGTTCTTGTCCCAATACCCTCCCAAAAGTTGCAGCTGCCAAATAAACAATAGGAACAATCGAAAACACAGCATAATAAGCCAGTGCTGCGCCATGAAAAAAAGAATTCTCACTGAAAAATTCAGAAAAAGTCAGTTTGAACAAGCGTCCAACATGTCGAATCTTCAATCTATTTCTTTTTGATTTCAATACGTTTTAACTTTGATAACGGTTTTGCTCCATACAAAATTACTGTTTCTTTTCGATTGGTAACAAAGTATGACTTCCAAATTGAACCTGAAAAAACGGCTTCTTTAAACTGTAATTCCAATCCTTTTTCTTTTACTGCCTTATACTCAATCGGGCGAAAAAGTATATTTTTAGTATGCATTTTAACAGCATTCAATTCACCAAAAAACTTTCCTTCATAATAAGATTCTGGTTTAAAATAAAAGTTTTGTGCACTGTCTATTCGTTGTAATATTCCATTATTCAAAAAACCAATTTGCTGGCACCATTGCATTATTTCTGATCCATCATGAGATACAAGAATACAAGCTGTTTTTCGAACTTTTACCAACGCTTTGATGTAATTCCCGATTTTTAGACGTAAATGAGCATCTAAATGTGCAAAAGGTTCATCTAAAAGTAATATTTTTGATTCTTTAGCCAATGCTCTAGCTATGCATAAACGTTGTTGTTCACCGCCAGAAATATGTCTAGCCTGTTGATTTTTACAAGCCTGTAATTCAACCAAATCAAGCAATTCCTCAGAAAATGCTAAGCGCTCATTTATTGGTAAATGTTGAATTTGTACTAAAATATTTTCGTAAACTGTGTGAAACAAATCCAAGTCAAAATCCTGATTAACCAATTGAATTTCTTCATGCCCCGGAATCAGTTTAGATGATGGACCTTTTAATTTTTCACGATTCAAATATACTTCACCAAATGTAGGCTCAAGAAGTCCTGAAAGTACTTTCAGCAAGGTCGTTTTTCCTCCACCACTCTCTCCCACCAATCCGAATACTTCGCCTTTATTAATTTTCAGGTTGATTCCATTCAGAATTTGCCGTTCATTCTGAATAAAAGAAATATTTTTTGCTTCTAACATCAACTTTTGAGTTCAGTTGGAAAATCAGTATACGTTAAATAAACACCAGGAATCGGGTTTTCAATAGCTTCTATATCATTCAAATAGACTTTCAAAACTTGGTATTTTTCATCGTTTTCGAACGAATCTATACACGATGCTGAAAAGACAAGCAAAGTCTGTTTATCTTTTTCATGCAAAACAAACTGATTTGTATGTTGTATTTCATAAGAAAATGGAGTTCCGTTGTTCATTTCACCTTGTAGAAAATAGCTTGAATCTTGAACAATAGTTATATGTGTAAATTCGCCATTCACTCTAAATTCGTCTTCCCATTCAAAGCGAGCATTTTCAGCAGAATCATTTCCTTGATGCTTTTCTTGAGCATACTCTTCGGAATAAGAACTGCTTTTTAAATAAACATGAACGCGGTATGACATGACAAAAGTTTTGGTAAAAATAGTTGATTAATCTTTTGTATTGCTTCAAAAGAACAAAAATCAGTCGCTTTAATAAAACTAAACGTACAGATAAATCGATTCATGATATCGTTTAAATCGAAATGGTATCTATCTATTTGAATTTTTGACACCTGAAAAAAGGCAAGTACTTCGAGTTGTCAAAAATTAATGTTTTTCTTTGAAATACCCCTAGTTTGTATTATGCAATATTTTTTTCAGTGATTCGTTATCAAATGAACCACTAAATTTAATAGCATGAAATCAATTGTTTTATCTGTAATATTCTTTTGCTCTACTGCAATAATAAATTTCGCAATCAGTCAATCACCTACAAAAATCAAGGCTATTCTAATTGTTGGTCATCAAGAAGATCTTACTGCAAGTGCGATTGATGAAATGAATAAAATTGCTGAATACTTGAAAAGTAACCAAGTTGAGGTTTATTCTTTTTACGATACGAAAGCAAACTGGGACAGCATCAAAACAAAAGCAAGACAGTGTAATATATTGATTTACAGCGGACATGGAACGACACTAGGCCCCGATTCTAAGCCAGGTGGCTTGTGTCTAACAGATATTATCAGCACAGCTACCATACAGAATGAGTTCGAAATGAAACCCAATTCATTGGTTATCTTTCAATCGGTTTGTTTAGGCGCTGGTACCTCGGCATCTGATGATAAAGATATTGGAATAAAAGAAGCACAAACTCGAGTAGAAAGTTATGCCTCATCATTTGAAAAAAGTGGTTGTGTAGCATATTATGCCAACAACTACTCCAACGGAGCTGTCAATTTTTTAAAAGAATTTTTTGCAGGTAAATCGTTGTATGATTCATTTGAAGTTACTGCTACTCGTTATACTACAATAGAATTAAATGCTCTTTCAATAACAAATCCTTCAAAACACATTGGTATTGCAGCTTCTCCAGGTGGAGGAGTATCAACTGTAACAACTTATGAAAATGGAGTGAAAAGCGTAAAAACCGTAAAATCGAATAAAGAGTATGATATTGCTTTTTATGGAAAAAAAGATTATTCACTCAACACATTATCTTCCAGAGAAAAATAAAAGACAAAAAACTCGCTTTTATAGACATTTGTTATTAATTTTAAAGAAAAAACAAATATCATGAAAACATCAATTCTTACTTTATTTTTAACTCTTTTATTATCAATCGGTTATGGTCAGGTTTCTAAAAATGGGAGCGATAAACCAAACCCTAAGGAAAAGGTAATGCTCGTTGAAACAGCGTGTGGTGAGTGC
>JBDHXR010000133.1:0-6918 GCA_039810825.1 Fluviicola sp. | reverse complement strand
CAAGTTTGTTCCATCCAAATCTGCATATTTGAAATTATATCCACCTCCAGCAACATTAATAATCCATATTTTTTTATATGAACCATCAGAAAGTTTGATTACGAATAATGAATCGCCTGTAATAATGTGTGTGAAATTGTTATAAATCCCCCAACCAACATCGTTTGGATTAGTAGTAATATTCACATCAAAAGCACCATAATTCCAAGATGTGTCTGAATTGTATTGTGGTGTCCATAATGTAATTCCAGCTGTATCTAAAGTGTTCCATGCAGCTGTATCAGCTAAAGGATATGTCCACAACATGGTTCCAATTGGAGAATTGATGTGTATTGAGGTTCCAAATCCGCTACTTACATCAAAAGCAAGATCCCAATTGTTTTTTGGAGCAAAACCTTGTTCATCGTTTTGTAAACTGTACCATTTTTGGTTTGCATATCCTGCGCCAAGAGAAACTGTGTCTGTTACTTGAGCTCTTAAGCCAAAAACAGTGCTCAAACAAAGTAGTGTTAAATAAATGTTTTTCATATAGTGTTTATTTATATTAATTAAAAATAAGCGCAAAGATATCTATTTAGAAGAATTCTAAACAATACCCTTATTGTGGTATTTTAATGCTTATTTCTAATTTATAAATGTTGAAATGTAGAAATAGCGTCATCCATAAAGAGATTAAACACTTGAATAATGTTGTCTTCATGAGATTTATAGACGGTATATCCGTGAATCAGTTCGTTAGGAAATGAAAATTTTGAACTTACACCATCACACATTTTTTGCAAACCAAATTCGGTGGCATAATGAATAAACCAATTTTTCTCGCGCATTTGGTTTAAAAAGGCAATAAAATTTCCAGGGTATTCAGATTCATACAATTTACTTTCGGAATAAAATGCACTCAAAAAACTACTCAAATCGCTACTATGAAAAGTGTTCCAGTTTTTTGCTAATAAGTGGTCAAAATAGATGTCAATTGCAACTGGAGCAACCTTTGGAAGTTGCGTGTAAAGTTTTTTTGTTAGTGCTTTTACAGCTGCGTGGTTGTCGATATATGAATCTATTTTTCGATGAAGTAAAATACCTTTTTGAATTTTTTCGGAGTAGTTTAGGTACTGTTTTCCTTTCACAAAGTCGCCAAACAGATTGGCTAGTGCTAATTCGTTGTTGTTAAAAGAAAGAAATAGATGACCTAAATAATTCATGTATTTGATGATTCGTTTTCTATGTTTGCTATTAACTTTTTCTTCATCTGAAGGATAGCATAATCTTTTGCTTCAGCGAATGAAACTTCATATTTTCGTTCAAAATCAATAAGTGAAGCATCATAATTGCTTAGAAATTTTGAATAGTAATTTTCTAAAACCTCTTTGCTGGGAAGTTCAAAATTCAGTTTTATTTCAAATCTTCTTAATAGTGCATTATCAATAATTTCAGGGTGATTGGTAGCTGCAATAAGAATTGAATGACTAGGAAATAAATCAATCAATTGAATAATGCTGTTCACCAATCTTCTCATTTCTCCAACATCGTTGTCGTCGTTGCCACGTGCTTTCCCGATGTGATCAAATTCATCCAAGAACAACACGGCATTTTCTTTAGCGACTTTGTCAAAAACAGCTTTAATATTCTGTGAAGTTTCACCAATTTTTGAGTTGATTATGTTGCTTAGATTTACAATGAACAGTTTTTTGTTTACTTCTTGCGCTAACGCTTTTGCACACATGGTTTTGCCACAGCCGGAGTTTCCAAAAAACAACAATTTATTTGTAAGAGGAAGCTTGTGCTTTTCGAGTTGAGCAGCATATTTTATTTCTTTAGAAATTTGCATTAAAATCTCTGTGTTTTCAGTGCTCAACACAATGTCATTAAAGCGAACAATCTCGTGATTTGAAATGACTAAATCAAGTACACTCATAGGGGGTTAATTTCTGTTTCACGAAGAATATTTGAAAGCATTAATCGAGCAATATTCATGGCTCTTATCTTGGCATGATTGGCTATTTCGCCCTCAAAATTTTCATCAACTGTTTCGTTGAACAGTAATATCCATTCGGAAAACTCAAGCTCTGTCATTGCTGTGAATTTACTTAAACCAACATGTATTTGCATCGGATTTCCTGAAAAGCTGTGTTCGCCCAATAGTACACTCGCCCAGAACGAATACATCTTTGGCAAATGTGTGTCCCAATCTACTTTGACAACATCGTTAAAAATGTAATTGAGCACTGAACTTTTATTGACTTTATCGTAAAATTGATCAACTAAAGTGATAATGTCTACTCTGTTTGTAATGTCGTGTTTCATGCTATCAGTTTCACATTTCTCTGCTGCAAAGGTATCTATTTTGAAATTATTCTGTAATTAACGGTGCATTTATACGTTATGAGGTGAAAATAAAGAAGATTTTTGCGATATTTGTATGTTGTTTTTAACTGTTTGAACGTTTTTGATTATTGATTGTACAGTAACAAGAATACCTTTTTTTATGAAATTTGTACTTGCATTTTTGGTTGTTTTTTGTGGATTATCCTTTCATTTATTTGGGCAATCTGAAGTTAATTTCTTTCTTAAAACAGCAAATTTTCTAACCAGTAAAAGAGAACCTGGAGCCACTGTAAAGTTGTTTGAAGGAAGTACGTTAGTATCTACACAAACATCCAATGCAAATGGTGAGGTTACTTTGAAACTAAAACCAGGAAAAAAATACAAGGTTGAAATTTCAAAAACTGGAAAAGTTTCACGTTTTTTTAATATTGATGCCTCTAAAGTAAACGATGAGTTGTTGCAAGGTAGTTCAAAATTAGAAGGATCTTGTCAAGTTTCTTTGTTTGACAATGTGCCTGGAGCAGATTTTAGTTATGTTACGTCGAATCCATTTACAGATTTTTATTTTGATGGCAGTTCTCCTGAATTTCAATACGACCAGATACTTGCCGATAAAATGGCAAAAAAGATTGAGAAAATATTGAAAGAAGCGGAAAGTGCCGGTAAGCAAAATGACGCTAACTACAACTCGATTATTAAACAAGCTGATGCTCTTTATACTGCTAAGAAATACGAAGAGGCTTTGGTGCAGTACGAAGCAGCGGTTAAAATTAAAGCCACTGAAAAGTATCCAAATGATAAAATCATTGAAATATCAGGTATTCTGAAAGCAAAAAAAGCAGCTGATTTGGCTGGCGCCCAGCTGGATGGAGAATATAAAGCTTTGATTACTTCAGCAGACGCACTTTTCCAGCAAAAAAAATACAACGAAGCAATTGCCAGATATAACGAAGCATTGGGCAAAAAACAAGAACAGTATCCTAAAGATCAAATTGTTGAATGTGAGTATGCAATAGAAGCTGAGAAAAAAGCTGCAGCTAATAAAGAGAAATTCAATGAATTGATGAAAAGTGCTGAGATGTTCTACAATCAAAAAAGTTGGATGGCTGCGCGTGATGCTTACAAAGAAGCTTTGAAACTTGTAAAAGGAGATCCAACTGCTACTGCTAAATTAGCGGATGTTGAAGCTAAAATATTGGGGCAAAAGGCAGAACAAGAAAAGAAACAAAAGTATAACGATGCAGTTGCAGCTGCAGACGCACTGATGACGCAAGAAAAGTGGGCAGAAGCAAAAGTTAAATATACTGAAGCAATGTCTTTTGAACCAGCTGCTACTTACCCCAAAGAAAAGATTAAAGAGGCAGAAGCAAAATTAGCAGATATCGCAAAAGCGAACGCACTCAAAGAACAACTTGCAAAACTATTAGTAGAGGCAAATACAGCTTTTATTGCAAAACAATATGCGGCTTCAAAATTAAAATTTGAAGAAGTATTAAAATTAGAAAATACGAATGTTGAAGCAAAGTCTAAACTAGCTGAAATTGAAAAGCTTTTAGCAGATGAGAAAGCAAATGCTGATAAAATTGCGAAAGCAAAGCAACTAGCCTTGGAAGGTGATGCGTTGGATAAAACATTAAAATTTGTTGATGCTAAAGCAAAATATACTGAATCTTTTAATTTGATTGCCGACCCAACTGTGCAGGCAAAAATCAAAGCATTGGAGTTGAAGATTGATGCTGAAAACAAGAAAACTGAAAATAAATTAAAGTTTGATCAAGCTATTTCGGCTGGTGATGCTGCTTTTGCTGCTGCGAATTTAGAAGAGGCAAAGAAAAAGTATCTTGAGGCTCAAATGTTGGATCCAATTTCAGAAGTGCCTAAACAAAAATTGACAGCTGTAGAAAAGAAACTTCAAGAGTTGACTGCAGAAAAAGAGAAGGGGCAAAAATACACAGAAGCATATACGGCAGGAATTTCAGCAATGAGTGCAAAAGATTATAATCTAGCACGCGATAAATTCAAAGCAGCTCTTGCTATTGATGGCACAAAGACTGAAGCAAAAGATAAATTGGCAGAAGTTGAAAAAATAATTGCAGACAATGCAACTATTGTTGCACAAAAAGCAAAATATGATGCGGCTATTAAAGCAGGAACAGACTTACAAAACTTAAGCAAATTAACAGATGCTAAAAAGAAGTTTGAAGAAGCAAAATTGATTGACCCTACTCAATCTCTTCCTGAGATAAAAATCAAGGAAATAGAAGATATTATTACAAAAGCTGAAAACGATAAAAAGATAACACAATTGCTTTCTGAAGGAAGTACTGCGTTGAATGCAAAGCAATATGAGGCTGCAAAACTAAAATATCAAGAGGTGTTGAAGATTGACAAAGCGAATTCAACTGCATCTGATGCAATATTAAAAATTGCAAAAATTGAAGCTGATAATGCAAGTGCTGCTGATAAAAAATCACTTTTTGAGAAATTGAAGCAAGAAGGAATAGCCTTTCAATCACAAAATAAATACAGAGAAGCGAAGCAAAAATATATAGAAGCTCGAGCTATTCAAGATGATTCAGAAGTTCAAAAAGCAATAGATTGGTGCTCTAAGAAGATTGCAGAAGAAGAAAATGAATCGGAGAAATTAGCAGCATATAACAAAGCAATGGATGTAGCCAGAGCATCGGAAGCTTCTAAGAAATACGATGATGCAATTGCTGCATACCAGAACGCACTGCTAATAAAAAGTGATGCAACTGAACCGAAAAACCGCATTGAAGCTATCAAGTTGCTTAAAGAAGAAAATATTGAAAAAGCAAAAGTTGAGCAAGAATACCAAGCTGCTATGAAAAAAGGTGATGACTTGGTCTTGGAAAAGAAATACACAGAAGCAATTCAATCGTACAACGCTGCATTGGTGTTAAAGCCATTCGAGAAATTGCCTGTTGAAAAAGCTGAAGCAGCAAAAAAAATGGCCGAGTCTGAAACCAATGATGCAGATCAAGCTTATCAAAAAATTATTGATGTTGGGTTAAAATCAATCAGCGAAAAAAATTATAAGAAGGCAAGAGATTTGTTCAACCGCGCCCAAACGTTTCGTCCTTCAGATCCACTTCCTAAGCAAAAATTGGTTGAAATAGATCAATTGGAAAAAGCTGACAAGCTAAACCAAGAAACAATTTTAGCCTACCAAAAGAAAATGGATGAAGCTGAAGTATTAGCAAAAAGTGAAAAATATACAGAAGCAATTGTTGCTTTTCAAAATGCTAAAAAAATCAAATCAGATGAAACGCTCCCTGATCAAAGAATTTCTCAAATTCAGAGTCTTGTAGCTGGTAAATCGAGTGCTGATGCTGCAAAAAAACAATTGTATGACGAGGCAATGAATAAAGGAAATTCAGCAGCCGTATCTGGAAAATATCAAGATGCAATCAGTCACTATCAAACTGCTTTAACCATCATAAACAATGATAAAGCAGCCAAAGACAAAATTGATGAAATGCGTCAAATTCTAGATAACATATCTAAAGAAGCTGCTTCTACTGCAGAACTAAATTCAATGTTAGCAGATGCTGATGCTAAATTCAATGCTTCTCTTTGGTCTGACGCAAAGTCAAAATATGATGAAATTCTGAAGAAATTCCCTTCAAATTCATACGCACACAATCAAAGTGCAGTGTGTGAAATGAAAATGAAAAGTGAGCGAGATGCAGATATAGAAAAAGTTTATCGAAAAATTATTGATGCAGCGGATAAAAAATTCACTGAAACAAAATACGATAAAGCTATTGAATTGTATAAACGTGCTTTAACTCAACGCCCAGAAGATGCTTACCCGAAACAGAAATTAGCAGAAATAGAGGCTATACTAAATCCGCCTGTTGTAAAAGCTGAAGTAGTGGATCACTCAAAAGGACAAGAATTGGAATTGAAAGATTTAGGTATTGAAACCGATAACTCCATTTTGGACGGTCAGGCTAGATTGCAACAAGCTAGCAACACTAAGAAGGGGAAGATATCTCGAAAAATGACTGAGAAGTTTAACACTGTTGAAACAAGCAATTCTGGTTTGGGAGTTAAACAACATGAAGGAACTCAAGTTGTTGATAGTTTATTTGCACTAGTGAAAATTGATAATGCTGCAAGAGAAAAAGCGAGTGTAGAAAAAGCGCAAGAAAATGTGACTGCAGTAAAAATGAAATCTGAAGAATTGGAGGTGTCTAAAATTGAGAAAGGTACTTTACAAGAGTTAAACACTGTAAATCAAAAAAATCAATTGGATGCAGCTACTCTTTCTGTTGAACAAAAAAACAGCTTGCTTAAAGAGGCTGCTACGGAGAACAATGAGGTCATCAAAAAATCGAATGAGAATTTGGGGCAGGTTACAACTGAAAAATCGAATACTGCATACAATGCCTCTGCAAGTAATGACAGCTCCTTTGTGCGGATAAAGCAAGATATTGAAGCAAATGAATTGGATAATTATCAAGATAAACTTGTGGCGGAACACAAAGTTAAACAAGCTTCAGTACGTCAAGAAGAGGTACGAACTAAACAAACTGCAAAACAAGTTGAAACGGCTGCAGAAACAAA
>JBDHXR010000132.1:0-6982 GCA_039810825.1 Fluviicola sp. | reverse complement strand
TCTGCACTTGATAATCACCTAAAGCTACTGCTTTAAGATATTTTCCACCTTTGTAATATCCATGAAAGGAATAAAAATCGAATCCATTTTTTTGCGAGCCTTTGAAGAATTGTTCACCCGGATCTTTCTCACCTGTAATCCCGAAACTCAAATTAGTGCGATAAGTGTAGCGAAACCGTGTATAATATTTATCAGGATTTCCGTAGTAATATGAATTAGATGCCGCTAGTACAGAGTCTGAAACATTTGAATACCCTTTTTTCTGCTCTGGAGTACGTTGGTATCTCAAATACCACTCAATGTTTCCATTTTTCACTAAATCTTTAAATGTAAACCGAGGGTTGTCAAGTTTATCATCTACGCGAACAAAAGGAAGCACAAGTTGAATGGTTTGCATGTCCCAATACTTCAAAGTTTGTAGTTCAAATATGCTGATGAAATTACCAAATTGTTGAATGTGAAGAAGCAAGTCAGTGATTTGAATATCGGTTAACAATCCAAGTGAACGCAGTTCATCGGTAGACGTTTTGTTTAGGTTAATTGGATTGTCAAAATAATAATTTAACTGATCAAAAATGTTGGTTAGATCGAGTTCTTCCGATTCAGATTGTTCTGCAATAAATTCTACTCGCTGCTGAATTATTTCATTTCGCTCTTGAGCAAACACATTGATTCCGCTAGCAGTAATCAGCAAAAGAAGCAGTATGAAATATTTATTTTGTAACATGCACTCTTTCTTTGAATTGGTAAGAAAGTCCGGCGTTTGGAGACCAACCAAGAACTTGATGGTATTTTGACCCTAAATCAATTGCAAATCCTTTTATGGAATAACCTATTCCAAAAGCAAATTCTACAGGCGCACTTTGCACCCCTAATCGAATAAAAAGTGATTCAATTGGCTTGTATTCAACTGCTCCACGAAAAGAAATTTTTGTAATTACTTGTTTTTCCACTTCTGCCATCACAGATACCTTTTTTGAAGGATTAAACTGACAACCTAACCGCATTACGGTAGCAAATCGATCTTTCAAAGGTGAAATCCGTTGTCTTCCAATATTTAGAACAGAAACGCCAATGAGCCATTTCTCAGAAATTTTGGTTAAAATACCCGCTTCAATAGTACCACTTATTGTTTTCCCATAATTATTTCCTAATCTTAGTGTTTGCACATTTCCTTGAACTCCCACTTGAAAATAGTCAGTGAATTTCATGCTGTATCCTGCTCCTACACGCATATTTCTGTATTGTTCATAGCCCATAAATTGTGCCCCCGTACTAATAACACCAATTTTAAATGGTACAGCAATGGCAACAGCTTGGTTTTGAAGTTCTTTCATTAAAAAACGAGCGTCATAATATGTGCCGATAGAAATAGATTTTACAGAAGCCAAGGCACCAGGGTTGTGATGATATGCCCAAACATCATTGATACAGACACTTGTGTTTGCTAGCGATGCAGATCGAGATCCAACAGGAACCCAGCCTTGTGAAAAAATTAGTGATGAAGCAAGTAAATAAAATAGTGTAAGTAGTATGCGCATTGCTTATTCCTTAAAAGAGCTTTTTTCCAAAGTTAATTTTTTTATTGTGATAATCTGAATTCTGGATAAAAAACCAATTATTTCCCTTGTCTTCTGAAATTGCAAAAAGAGTATCTGTAGTCGAAGAATTATCGTTGAGACTATAAGTTATGAATAGTTGTTGTTCTATTCTGTTTCCTTCTTTTCGAACTTCTTTGTACACAGGATTTGATATAAAACCGCTCGTGTTTTTATACTTGCTGAAATGGATAAGAAAAAGAGAATCTCCTAATGCATGATAATATCTAACAACCTCAGAGTGCGATAGAGCAGAAGCAAGCATGCTATTGCCAGCATTTATAGCATTTATGTATTTGTTTAATTGCTTGTTTAATCTAAGTTCTTGTTCTCCAGTTAATGTACAAGCAGAAATAACTATAACCACAACTCCTAAAAAAATGCCTTTAGTCATATAAATCTATTGAGTTTTTCTAAAATTAATTAAATTTGGGTAAATTAACTTCTATGAAAAAAATATTTACTTTACTATCACTATCAATTTTTTGCTCGAGTAACTATGCTCAGTTAACGACCGAATCTGTAACAGTTGGCAGTGTTACAAGAACTTTTCAAATGTATAAACCAGTTGGTTTTAATGCTGCCACAGAAAATCCTGCAATGGTTATTGTAATGCATGGTATTGGCGGTAATGGAGCGAATATGGCTTCAGCTGGCTTCAATTTAATTGCAGATACAGCACGCATAATTGTCGTGTATCCGGATGGAGTTTTAAACGCTTATGGTCAAACATCATGGAACAATGGGACATTATTGGCAAGTACTGCGGACGATATTTCATTCATGGATTCATTGATAAATAGAGGTTTGGATCAATTTAACGTAAATCCAGCACGTGTTTATGCTTCAGGTTTTTCAATGGGGTCAATCATGTCGTATCATCTTGCTTGTTTAATGAACAACAGAATTGCTGCAATTGGATGTATGTCTGGAACTATGTCTAACTCAGACATCAGCACTTGTGTACCAACCTATAAAACACCAGTAATTCATTTTCATGGAACTGCAGACGGAACAGTTCCATACAGTGGTACAGCATTGCCTTCGTTGAGTTTGGTGGCACAAACAATTAATTTCTGGAAAAACATTCACGCGTGTGGTTCAACTGCCGATTCTACTCGAATTTTAGATGCTGCAGCTGATAATATTACAATTGACAGATTTGTATATGACAATTGTTCTCCGGTTGGTTCTTTGGAACATTGGCGAATGAACGATGCAAACCATGTGTATTTATATCAGCCTGTTAATGACATTACAGAGATGGTAGAAATTTGGAAATTCTTTAACAAATGGCAACACACAAACCCAACCAATTTGAGTGTAAAAGAGAATAGCGATGCGCTGTTTACGATTAGCCCAAATCCATCAAATGGAATAGTTGAAGTGAAAACAACTTCTACTGGGCTGATTACAATTGCTTCTATGAGCGGTGAAACTGTTTATCAAAGTGAACTTTCAATGGGTTCAACCCAAATGGATTTGAGTCATTTGAGAGGCGGTGTTTACGTGGTGAAATTTGGAAATAAAGTAACAAAAATGGTTATTCAATAACTGTTTGAAAGAAAATATGAAAGGCTGTTCAGTTTATGAGCAGCCTTATTTTTTTTGTGATACTGAGATTGTTTTCACGCCTTCAATAGGATTTTCAAAATACGTTTTAATTTCTGCATCAGACATTTCTGTATAGTCATAATTGCAATCTATCATATCTTGAATACGTACTTTTTCAGGATACTTAGTTGCTTTTACTTCTTGTATGAAAGGAGCGTTTTGAATGAAAGAAACTTCAACAAAACGATTGCTGTCTGTTATTTTGTAATAGCGTTTGAAGCTATTCATTTTTCTATAAATAGGAAACATAGTTGCTCGTTAAAAAAAAGAGCCATTCTAGGAATGACTCTTTCAAAATTATGAAAAATAATGCTATTGCACGGTAAATGTTACACGTCTGTTTTTAGCTAATTTCAAATCTTCGTCATCCGTGTCTTTCACTTCAGAATTTGGATTGGAACTGCCTTTGCTTTCAGACTTAAGTCGGGTAGGGCTTATTCCTTTTGAAATAAGGTATTCTTTTACAGCTTGATTACGCTTGCTATCCATGTCGGTATAGTAATCTTTTTTCTCAGCAAGATTATCTTCTTCTTCGTTGTTATTTCCTGTAACAAGAACGTTTAATGAAGCATTTTCCTTCATCACTTTTGCTACAATATCTAGCGCTGCAGTAGCTTGAGGAGTAAGTGCTGTTTTTCCAAAAGCGAAGTAAATCTCTTGTTTTTCGATACGTTCTTTTGGAGTCATTTTATCGTTATCTGCAACTTGCTTCATGTAGATTGTTGTAGATTGCTCATTTTTGTCTTTATCAACTTCATAACAATTGCAATCATCATCTTTATCCAACATCGTTACAACTACATCATCTATGTAATAGTAAGCACCAATAATTTGTACAATTTTACTATCTTTTGGCGGTTTGTTTTTTTCGTATTTTGTATCTTGGTCACTGGTAAAATTACCTATTGTAATAAATTTTTCACCACCTTCAGCCTTGAATTTTCCACAAACTCTTTCCCAGTTATAAGTAGCATTAAATACTTTGTTATCTGGGTGTAGCACTTGCGTTTGATCAATAATATGTACTTTTTGGTCGGTTCCAAATTCTTTTTTAGAGATGTTAAAACCTATTTGATTGTTTGAGTACTTTGACGATTCAGAGAGTGAAAGGTAGAAAGAGAAGCAATACGTAACATCTTTTTTTAGTGCCGTTGTTAGTTTTGCTGTAATGTAAGTACGAGGCAATTTATTTGCATACGAGAATGCCATTATTCCAGCATAATTTTCACCATCTTTTGGTGCTTCTTTTCCATATTGATTTTCTGGAGTTCCAATTGCGGGTACTTTTGCATCAGAAATGTATAAGTCTGCACGAGCGCCTGTTGGAGATTTCCATCCAGTAGCTAAGTCAATTTGACCTGGTTTTTTAGGTTTAGAAGCTAAAGATTCAAAGCTTCCATTCATCACTAAATTTTCTGCTGATTGTGCAAAATAAGTCAAAGGCAAAGCCATTATTGCACTTAAAGCAACAAGTTTTTCTAATTTCATACTCTTAGTTGATTTCATACGATTTTACAGTTTTAACAAATGTTTTCACCTTTTCAGGATCTACATCCGGGTACACTCCGTGCCCTAAATTAACAATATGACGCTGATTTCCATCAAATGAATGTAACATTTTTTTTGTTTCAGCAATTATTTCCTCATGTGAGCTGTATAAAACGCAAGGGTCTAAATTGCCTTGAATTGTTTTATTTGTTCCAATTTTTAACCTCATTTCAGGGACATCCATGTTCCAATCCAACCCAATAGTATTGCAGTCTAATTTAGCAAGACTTGAAATGGATGTGTATGCGCCTTTAGAAAATAACGTGACTGGAATCTCAGAAATTTGAGAAGCAATTTGTGCTAAATAAGGAATAGAAAACGTTGCATATTGTTCTGTTCCCAAAATTCCTGCCCAAGAATCAAATACTTGTATCATGTCTGCACCTGCTTTTATTTGCGCTTTTAAATACGCAATTGTTACATCTGTAATTTGCTGTAACAAGTGGTGTGCCAAAATTGGATTTGTATAGAGTAATTTTCGTGCTTCACTAAACGTTTTTGAACCATGTCCTTCAACAATGTAGCAAAAAATCGTCCATGGTGCACCTGCGAAACCAATTAACGGTACACGTCCATTAAGTTCTTTTTTGGTGATCCGAATTGCCTCAAGTACATAATTTAGTCTGTCTTCAATATCGAAATTAGATTCAACTATTTTGGCATCATCTTCTGAACGTATTGTTTTTTCAAACCAAGGGCCTTTTTTTTCAATCATTTGGTAAGGGACGTTCATTGCCTCTGGAACCACCAATATATCAGAAAAAATTATTGCTGCATCTACATCTAATAGATCTATAGGCTGGATAGTAACTTCTGCGGCTAATTCAGGAGTTTCAACCAATTCTTTGAATCCGCTTAAACGCTCTCTTACAGCCCTGTATTCAGGTAAAATACGCCCAGCTTGACGCATCAGCCACACAGGATATCGTTCAATAGGCAATCCTTTTGCAGCACGAATAATTAAGTCGTTTTGAAGTTTCATTGAATACAAAAATAGTTTTTTTTGTTTATGAAAGGCTTAATATCTGCCGTTTAAAAAGTATGATTTGAAAAAATGTATTTTTTTCAAATCCTGTTTCATCATGCTTTTATTAAAGTGTAGAAAATAAATTATTCTGTTACCCATTTAATTTCATCTTTACCCATTTCGTGCAATAGCAAGTTTATTTTGGAAAATGGTTTGCTTCCAAAAAATCCTCTATAAGCTGAAAGAGGAGAAGGATGAGGTGCTTTTATCACTTTGTGTTTGGTTTCATCAATCATTGTGGCTTTTTCTTGAGCAGGTTTGCCCCATAAAACAAAAATGACTCCTTTTAGTTGACTGTTTATTACCTTTATAACATCATTGGTAAATTGCTCCCAACCGTAATTTGCGTGAGAAAGGGGCTTACCTTCTTGAACAGTTAAAATTGTATTTAATAGCAATACTCCTTGTTCTGCCCATCCAGATAAATCGCCATGACTTGGAGCACTCACTTTTAAATCATCTTCCAGTTCTTTAAACATGTTTTTCAAACTTTTAGGTAAGGGAGTTACTTGAGAATCGCAACTGAAACATAGTCCATGCGCATGTCCTTTGGTTGGATAGGGGTCTTGACCTAAAATAACAACTTTAGTCCGATCAAAAGGGCACAATTCAAATGCTCTAAACACTTCTATTTTTTGTGGAAAAATAGAACCTACGTTTTTTTTGTACTCTTGATTGATTCGATTCATGAGCTGATCAAAATATTCTGATTTCAGACTCAACTCAAGTGTTTTAGACCAACTGTTTTCTAAAGTCATTTTCCAAATTTTAACGAAGATAATGAACTTTTAATTGCTAGTATATAGAAATTGTTTTCTAGTTTATCCACTTCTGTATGAGACGATGTTTTCATTTTTTTAGCTTACTTTTGCGCCCAATAAAGTTGAGATGAGTAACGAGATTGAAATTGAAAAGCGACGCACTTTTGGTATTATCGCTCACCCAGATGCTGGTAAGACGACACTAACTGAAAAATTATTGTTGTTTGGGGGAGCAATTCAAACTGCTGGTGCAGTTAAGAATAATAAGATAAAGAAGTCGGCCACTTCCGACTTTATGGAGATTGAAAAACAGCGTGGTATTTCTGTTGCAACCTCTGTAATGGCTTTTCAATATTCAGGAAAACAAATAAATATATTAGATACCCCCGGGCACAAAGATTTTGCAGAAGATACATTCAGAACACTAACAGCTG
>JBDHXR010000131.1:0-7037 GCA_039810825.1 Fluviicola sp. | reverse complement strand
TTGCAACAATGGAATTGTCAATGAAACGCGACGAGCGCATCATGCGATTTTTAACTGTGAAAATGGACACTGACCATGTTGCTTACGCTGAAAAACGTCGTCAAAAAAATAACGGCAAACCAGTAGAAGCTTAATTTCTCACTTTAAACTCTTAAAAAAAATGTCACAAAACGATATTCGCTATTTAACTCCGATTAACATCGAGATTAAAAAAGATAAATACTGCCGTTTTAAGAAAAGCGGAATTAAATTTATCGATTACAAAGTCGCAAACTTTTTATTGCGTTTGGTAAATGAGCAAGGTAAAATTTTACCACGCCGTATTACCGGAACTTCTGCTAAGTATCAGAATAAAGTTAATAAAGCTATCAAGCGTGCACGCCACTTGGCTATCTTGCCTTATGTTGGTGACATGTTGAAATAGTCTATTTTTTACTAAAAAGATTTGAAATCATGGAAGTAATTCTAAAGAAAAATATTGATAAATTAGGTTACAAAGACGAATTGGTAACCGTAAAACCAGGTTACGGTCGTAACTTCTTAATCCCTCAAGGATATGCAGTGTTGGCTACACCATCTGCAAAAAAAGCACATACGGATATGATGACGCAACGTGCGCATAAAGAAACGAAAGTAATTGCAGAAGCTGAAGAATTGGCAACAAAATTGACTGCTTCTACTTTTAAAATCAGCACTAAAGTTGGTGAAAATGGTAAAATCTTCGGTTCAGTAAACACGGTTCAATTATCAGAAGCGCTTCGTGCTGCAGGATTTGACATTGACCGTAAATCATTAAAAATTAAAAATGAACCAATTAAAGAAATTGGAACATACGAGGCTGAGGCAAACCTTCACAAAGGTGTAAAACCAGTTTTCAATTTTGAAGTAATTGGTGAATAAGCTCACTTTTAATTCTTATATAAAAGGTTACTCATTTTGGGTAACCTTTTTTTATCACACATAAAACCATCATTACATATATTTTCGGATATCTATGGCTTAAAAAAAGAGACATGGATAAGCGATTATGTGGCTTCTCTGGAATCAAACTTCAACATTCAGCTTGTTGACATTCGAGACCTTGCAAACCTGCAAAATTTGGAGGATGAAAAATTACACGATGCTTTTATAAAAACGCAAAAAATTGAGCAAATTCTGCAAAAGCTTAACAGCATAATAAAAGAACCCACACAAATTCTTGGATTTAGTTTAGGCGGAACACTAGCTTGGAAATTAGCACTAAACAATACAAACATTACAAAACTTACATTGATTAGTTCAACTCGTATTCGGGTTGAAAGCCCCAAACCAACTTGTGAAATAAAATTATTTTTTGCAGAAAAAGATGAATTCAAACCAGATTCAGCATGGTTAAGAAAACAAGTAATTACACCTACAATTCTCTCAAATGAAAGCCACAATTGCTACATGAATTACAATACATGCATGCTTGTATGCTCGGAACTGCAAAATAATCTATAAACAAATTACATAAGAAAAGTAAAATCGGAATAAACTTCTCACCCTAGGGGACAATAAAAAAACACTACTGATTACGTGATCGGAATAAACTTCTCGCCCTAGGGGACAATAAAAAAAGGAAGCTTAGCGCTTCCTTTTTGTTGTCCCACTAGGGCTTTCCGATATATAAAAACACTACTGATTATGAAATCGGAATAAACTTCTCGCCCTAGGGAACAATAAAAAAAGGAAGCTTGGTGCTTCCTTTTTGTTGTCCCACTAGGGCTTTCCGATATATAAAAACACTACTGATTATGAAATCGGAATAAACTTCTCGCCCTAGGGAACAATAAAAAAAGGAAGCTTGGTGCTTCCTTTTTGTTGTCCCACTAGGGCTCGAACCTAGACTCTTCTGAACCAAAATCAGACGTGTTGCCAGTTACACCATGGGACAATTGCGAGTGCAAAGATAATACTAAAATTAATTCCGCAACAATTTCAAATAAAAAAAATGTTTTGCTATTTTCTTTTAGAAATATTATTGACAGACAGATGTTTGCGAAAATTAACGATGCTTTAGCAAATTCGTGATAATATATTTTTATCTTCGCACGTTAAACTTTTAAAGTAAACCATGAATTACAATAAACTGAATAACTACACAGGATGGGCAGTATTCTTAATTGCTACAATTGTATATTTTCTGACGATAGAGAGCACAGCTTCCTTATGGGATTGTGGTGAATATATTACCGCTGCTTATAAACTAGAAGTAGGTCACCCACCGGGCGCACCATTGTTTATGTTGCTTGGAAGACTTTTTTCTTTCTTTGCTTCTCCTGAAATGGTCGCAGTTTGGATAAACCGTTTATCTGCATTAAGTAGTTCATTTACCATCCTCTTTTTATTCTGGTCAATCACGATGTTTGGAAAAAAAGTGGTTCAACGCAAAAGTAGAGACTGGAGTTTTGGTGATCAATTAGCAGTAATTGGAGCTGGTGTAGTAGGCGCTTTGGCATACACATTCTCTGATTCATTTTGGTTTTCTGCAGTTGAGGGTGAAGTGTATGCAATGTCTTCCTTGTTTACCGCAGCAATCTTTTGGATGATACTAAAGTGGGATGCCGAAATGATTGCTATTAAGCACGGAGAGATTACAGACGACCGTTCTCCAATGCGCTGGATGGTGCTCATTTGGTTCATGTTTGGATTGGCAATCGGGGTCCATTTACTAGGATTATTGGTTGTACCTTCTATTGCTTTTGTGTTGTATTTTAATTTATGGGAAAAAACTACTACGAAAGGGATTATTCTTACCGGACTTATTTCTGTTATTGTACTTGTGTTTGTGCAAGAAGGAATCATTCCTGGTAGTGTTGCATTAGCATCGTGGTTCGAGGTAACTTTTGTAAATTCATTTGGATTGCCATTTTTTAGTGGCACCATCTTTTTCTTCATAGCATTAATAGTTGGATTTATTTGGGCTTTCCGTTATGCTAAAAGAAAAGTAAAGCCAATGATGACTACTATACTTTGGAGTTTAGCATTTTTATTAATCGGCTATGGCTCATTTGCAGTTATCGTTATTCGTTCAAATGCAAATCCACCGTTAGATGAAAATGACCCTGAAAATCTTGTGACACTTCATGCATACTTAAAACGTGAACAATATGGTTCATGGCCAATTTTAAATGGTCCTTATTGGAATTCAACTCCAGCTAGTTCAGATACGTACGAGGATGGAAGTCCTTTCTATTTACGTCGTTTTGTGGTGGTAAACAATTCAACTGGTTTAGACGCTAAAGCATTTAAAACTGAGAAAGAAGCAAACACTTGGGCTAAAGAAAATGGCCCTCGTTTTGAAGTGCAAGAAAAATATTTTTCAAGCAATGAAAATATTCGAAAGAACAGCATCACAAAATACGATCAAACAACCTTTTTGCCGAGAATGTATTATACTTCCGGTAATCCGAATGACCCGAAAATTGTTGCTTACAAAAACTGGTCTGGGTATGACGCAACAGTATCAGATGGAACTGAAGAAAAAGGCACTGATGGACTGAGACTTCCAACATTTGGTGAAAACCTCACGTACATGTTTAGCTATCAAATGAATTGGATGTACTGGCGCTATTTTATGTGGAATTTTTCCGGAAGACAAAACGATATTCAAGGTCATGGCGATGAAATGCGCGGAAATTGGATTTCTGGGTATTCCTTTATTGACGACGCCCGTTTAGGAAGTCAAGAACATGCGCCTTTCTTTACTAAAGAAAATAAGGCTCACAACAACTTCTTACTACTTCCATTAATTTTAGGAGTTATTGGAGTTGTTTTCCATTTTTATCGAGCACCAAAAGATGCTTTTGTTGTATTTCTTACATTTTTCTTTACAGGTATTGCTATCGTTATTTACCTTAACCAAAAGCCGTTTGAGCCACGTGAGCGTGATTATGCTTATGCTGCATCATTCTATGCTTTTGCCTTTTGGATAGGAATGAGTGTGTTGGCGCTTTATGATGTCTATAAAAACTTTGTGAAACAAGATTGGAAAAATATGGCAACAGGATTTGGTGCAATTACCGGACTTGTTTTGCTATTTGCTATTGGTGGTGGAGGAATTATCTTAATGACTTGGTTGTGGATTGCATTGCTTGCGTTTGTGATTTTAGGAGTAGCCTTTGTACTACGCAAAATTGTGCAGAAACAGCAAGTGGCTGCTGGGATACTAACTCTATTGACTCTTTTTGTTCCTTATTTAATGGGGCAACAAGGCTGGGACGACCATAATCGTTCGGGTAAAACTTCTGCACGAGATTTAGCATACAACTACTTACAGTCATGCGCTAAAAACGGTATTATTATCTCTGTAGGCGACAATGACACATTCCCTTTATGGTATTTACAAGAAGTTGAAGAAATTCGTACAGATGTACGTGTGTGTAACGCAAGTTTATTTGATACTGACTGGTACACCAATCAAATGAAAATGAAGACTTACGAGTCTGAGCCTTTGCCCATAAAATTCCGTGAGGATCAAATATTAATGTGGGCTGGTGGGTCTGATCAAGCCTTGTTCTTAAACACATCTCAAATGCTAAATGCAGGAGTAAAGCGGGAAGTGGTTGAAAAAATGTTTAAACAAAAGGTTGCATTAAGTAAAAATGAATTTACTGCGGCATACAACCAATATACAAAAACAGCTCTAGGCGCTTTGTCATCTGTGAAAGCAACAGAGCCTACTCTAGAGCCACGCATCAATCAAATTCGACAAAGCTTTGGAATAAGTGCAGAAAATTCCACTCTTGAAACAATCGAGGCAATGGAAAATGGAGTACTGGAAATCTTTGACGCATACAAAAATCGCATGATTGATGCTGACGTAAATACTTTGCAAGAACTTCAAAATACTGTTTACTCATGGGAAAGTTCGTGGTCATATTTACCTATAAAAGAAGCAATGGCATTTGTGCGAGACGACAACAACATGGTAAAAAATGGAAGCAATTACATTCGTGTATTCCCATCATCCGGGTTTATTATAGATGTAAACAGAGACAACGCCATAAAATCTGAGATTATTTCTAAAGAAGAGTATAACAATTGTGCAAAAGAAATACGCTTTAGTTTTGATACACGTTCTACTTCTTACCTGACAAAATCAGACATCATGATTCTAGACATGTTGGCAAACAACGACTGGAAACGTGCCATGTATTTTACCTCACCAGGAAATACAGATGTTTCTACTGCAATGTACAGAAGCGGACATTTAAGAACCAATGGAATGGCTTGGGAAATATCTCCGGTTACAGCAACCTCAAGAACGCCAATCAACGAAGATTTAATGTTCAAGCACCTGATGAAAACATATCAATTTGGCAACATGAGCAACCCTGATGTATTGACAGATTATTATGCAAGACGTCAAACATCTCAATTCAGAACCATGTATGCTCAGCTTGCAGAAACGTATATCATGAAGGCAGAACAGATGGAGATGGATAAATCTAGATTCGAGTCAATGATTCCAAATTTAAAAGCATCCGGACAATCAAAGGTTGCAGATTCGTTATCAAATTCCCTTGCTGGAACAAGTTCAAAAGCATCAGAATTACGCAAAAAAGCAGTTGAATTGATTCAAAAATCACTTGCAATAATGCCAGCAAACTTAGTTCTTGACTACGGAGAAAGACCAAGTCCTTCAGAACAAATTCAAGATGCAAATGGTGTTGCACAAACATCATATCGTGATGGTGTACTGCAAGATTATGTAGGATTATTGTTGCGAGCTAAAGACAATAAAACAGCTGAAGTGTTAGGAACAGAAGTGCTTCGCCAATTAAGCAGTATTTTAGATTACTTTAATTACAGTGATGCTAAATTTGCAGGGAAAAATTTAGAAGATTATGCAGCTGCTGTGCAAAACTTGGCAACTCTTAGACAATTCTTCTCAGACCCTTCGTTGGGCAGTGATAAAAGTAAGGTTGCGCAGCAAATTGAAACGCGTTTAAATTCTCTATATTCAAAAGAATTAACACGAATATACAACGATTTAAGTCAGCTTTCAATAGAAAACAACGAGAATAAAAACAACGGTTATTATTCCACAATGAATTCTCGCCTAAAAGGGATTATGAATGCTTTAGACTTTAAATACCAAATCACTGGTACTCAAGTGCCATCTGCACCAAATGCGCCAAATGGACTGCCATCTAGTGATGCTATTTTAAATGAAGACGTACTAAACTCTGTTGCTCCACAAGACGACTCTGTGATATAAAAAGTATGAAACTAAATAGACCTCCGCGATTCATAGATTGGTTTTCACCATCGATGACGTGGAGGTTTTCTGTTTCTGATTCTTGTATTTTTCTTACTTTCGATGATGGTCCACATCCGGATATCACTCCTTTTGTATTGGATTTATTAAAAGAATATGGATGGAAAGCAACATTTTTTTGTGTCGGAGAAAATTGCATAAGATACCCTGAAATTGTAAAACGAATACAGCATGAAGGGCACACAATCGGAAACCACACCATGCGCCATGAAAATGGATTCAAAATAAAAACTAAAGACTATTTAAATTCATTTCAAGAATTTGAAGAAAATATAAAAACCATACTGTTTCGACCGCCATACGGTAAAATATCTCCGAAAGCAACACGGAAAATTTCTAAAACTCATAAAATTATTATGTGGTCTTGGCTTAGTTACGATTACAATATGGCAGTTTCTGAAAATGAGATATTAGAAAATGTAAAAAAAATTGTTGCCGGTGACATTGTTGTACTGCATGACAATCCAAAAATAGCAACTCGTCAACATACACTTTTGCCCAAACTTTTTCAGCAAATCAAAGAAAAAGGCTTTTACTCGATTTCGATTTTTAACGAAAACAAATGAGTTTGCAAATTCTTGTTGTTAAGTCATTTTTTTAATCAAGCGATACACTTAACTTTGTAAAAAAAATTACAGAAAATGAAAAGTACACTAATAATTTTTTCCGTAGGAATAGTAACTCTTCTTTCTTCATGCAACAATGCTTCTGAGAAAAAAATATTGAAGACAGA
>JBDHXR010000130.1:0-7070 GCA_039810825.1 Fluviicola sp. | reverse complement strand
ACAAGAAGTTGTACCAATGTCGATTTTCCTGATCCTGTTTTTCCAAGAAGTCCAAGTGTTTGCCCTTTTTTTAAACTGAATGATATATTTTGCAACACTTCTGGACTTTCATTAGAATATTGAAAAGAAACATTGTTGAATTTTATATCCTCCAATTCGTCTAGTTCTGCATTGTTTGAATTGGCAATAGTGGGAGAAATTTTTAGAAACTCATTAATTCGCTCCTGAGATGCAGCAGCACGTTGAATGATGCTCGTAACCCAGCCAACACTAACAAACGGCCATGTAAGTGTGTAAATAATCAATACGAAAGTCAAAATATTCCCTGTAGTTATTTCACCTGTATAGGTGTAAAGTCCGCCAATATAGATGCTTAACAGAGTGCTTGCGCCAATCAATAAAGAGATTACTGGTGTAAATAGAGCGTTGATAATAACATAACGCATATTTCGATTCAAGTATTCTTTTGAGCTTTTTGAAAAACGCTCTTTGGTGTGCTTTTCTTGAATGTATGCTTTTATTACGCGTATTCCTGCAAAAGATTCTTGGCTAATTGTGCTAAGCATAGATTGCTCTTGTTGAACTTCTTTACTTAGTTTGTTCATTTTATTGGAAACAAAATATATTAAGACAGCCATAATTGGCAAAGGAATCAATGCAAAAAATGTAAGTTCAGCATTTATCCGAATCATCTGATAAAGATTAAAAGGGAAAAGGGCTACCAAGTTTACGGTGTACATGATGCCGGGACCTAAATATTGCCTTACTTGAAAAACATCTTCCGAAATTCGATTCATCAGATCTCCTGTTGATTGCGATTTGTAGAACTGGTAATCCAGTCCTAAGTATTTTTTGAAAAGTTCATTTTTTAAATCGAATTCAATGAATCTTGACATTACAATTATTGTCTGTCTGGTTAGAAAAAGAAAGAATCCTTTTATGATATTAAATAATATGATGAGTCCAGCCAATGAAATTGTATGCCAAAAAATGGTGTCTATATCAATTCCTTTGCTGGCTTCATCTACAATGTAATCCGTTGAATATCCAATTAATACAGGGATCCACGCGCCAAAATAGTTGTTGATAATAATAAAAAGAATGCCAAGAATTAACCTCCAACGATATTTGAAGAAATATTTGTTTAAATAGCTTAGAGACTTCATCTGAATAAATTTCCTATTTTTGCAGTCGCGATTGTTTGAGAGAACAAAATTAATCAATCGTTGAAAGAAATTGACGATTTAAACACAAGATTATGTTTGAAGTAAAAGAATTAAAAGATTTGAATTTGTCTGAGAACCCTGTGATTTCTCAGATGAGCATGTTGAATCATGAACAGTTGTTATTTTGTAGTGATAATGAAACTGGTTTAAAAGCGATTATTGGAGTTCACAACACAGTATTAGGGCCTGCACTGGGCGGAACAAGAATGTGGATGTATAACAATGAAATGGAGGCTTTAAACGACGTTTTACGTTTATCTCGCGGTATGACATACAAAAATTCCATTTCTGGATTGAATTTAGGTGGTGGTAAAGCAGTGATTATTGGTGATTCAAAATCAATGAAGTCAGAAGCTTTATTCCGTCGTTTTGGAAAATTTGTAAATTCACTAGCAGGAAAATACATTACAGCTGAAGATGTGGGTATTTCTCCAGCAGATATGGTATATGTTGCTATGGAAACTCCGCATGTTGTTGGTTTACCTGGAAAAAGTGGTGATCCTTCACCAGTAACGGCTTACGGAGTGTATATGGGAATGAAAGCATGTGCTAAGGAGCAATTCGGTTCAGATTCATTAGCAGGTAAAAAGGTAGCAGTGCAAGGAGTAGGGCATGTTGGTGAATATTTGGTTAAACATTTAGCGGAAGAAGGTGCAGAAGTGACAATTACAGATATTCAACAAGATACCTTGAATCGTATTTCAAAAGAATATGGGGCAAAAGTAGTTGGGTTAGATGAAATTTACGATGTTCCTATGGATATATATGCGCCTTGTGCTTTGGGGGCAACAGTAAACGACGATACCATCAATCGTTTGAAATGTTCTATTATTGCTGGTTCGGCAAATAATCAATTAGCAAATGAAAATGTACACGGTAAGTTGGTAATGGACAGAGGGATTATTTATGCTCCGGACTTTGCAATCAATGCTGGTGGTGTAATCAATTGTTATTGTGATGTAGCTGAGATGCCAGATGGCTGGGCCATGAATAAAGCGGCAGATATTTACAACACTGTAGCAAATATTGTTTCCCGTTCAAAGAAAGAAAACGTTCCTGCATACCAGATTGCAAATAAAATGGCCGAAGAGCGAATTGCTTCTATTGGTAAAGTTAAATTACCACTTTAGTATATAGTATTTAAAATGCTGAATAGAAGACATTTACGAATAAAAATACTTCAATCTTTATATGCGTATTTTCAAGGGAATGAAAACACGATAAACAAGGTAGAAAATGAATTGATGACATCAGTAGATCGCATTTACGACTTGTATTTGTATTTATTGTTGACATTTCCAGAACTAAAATCCATTGCAAATCATCGTATAGAAGAAGCTAAGAAGAAAATTTTTGCTGCAGATTCCGATATAAATCCAAACCGTAAATTTGTAGATTCATTGGTGATAGACAAAATTGAAAATAGTAGATCATTGCGTGAGGCTTCTGAAACAAGAAAAGTAAATTGGGTTGGAGACGCTAGTCATGAAATTCTTCGTAAAGTGTACTTGCAAATTCGTGAGAGTGAAGTTTATTTTTCATTCATGAACAACGATTTAAGTGGATTTGAAGAAGATCAAAATTTCTTAATTCACTTGTTTAAATCAGACATTGCAAATTCTGCATTTATATACGATTTCTTTGAAGAAAAAAGTATTTTTTGGTTAGATGACATAGATTTAGCTTGCCAAATGGTAATAAAGTCTATTAAATCGTTGAATGAGAATGAAGCATTTGAAGCGATGCCATTGTATAAAGATAAAGAAGATGAAATTGATTTCATAAAATCATTGTTTCGTAAAACAATTTCTTTAGAATCTGAGAATCATAAAATTATCGATGAATTGACGGAAAACTGGGAGTTGGATAGAATTGCTAAAATGGATGTATTACTCCTTAGTATGGCTATTACTGAATTACAAGTGTTCACAAATATTCCTGAAAAAGTTACTTTAAATGAGTATATTGAGATTTCAAAGTTCTATTCAACGCCAAAAAGTCATACTTTTATCAACGGTATTCTTGATAAGGCAGTTGAAAGGTTATCAAAAGAAGGGAAAATTACAAAATCGGGTAGAGGTTTAACTAAATAATTTTATGAAAAAGATATTTTTTATTTGTTCATTACTAGTATTTACTGCGTGTGGGGGGAAAGATTCTCCATCTGAAGTTGTTGGTTATAAAACAACCATGAAGGTTGCGTCAACCTATGATGCTGGAAAAATTGTACGAGGTGAAATGATTCATGCAAAATTGGAAGTTGAAAACACTGGAGAATATCCATTGGTTTTGTCTGATGTTTCAGGTTCTTGCTCATGCACTGTTGCAGATTGGAGTAAAGATCCAATTGCACCAGGAGGAAAAGGCTTTGTGAAAGCAGATATTAATACTGAATCATTTAGTTCTGGTGCTGTAGCCAGAAGCGTAACTATACTATCAAACACTACTCCTCCTAATACTAAAGTTGTCATACAGGCAACAATTGTCAAATAATTAACAAAAACAGATAAATTATGCAAATTTTAATGCTGGTTCTTATGTTGGTTGTATTCTATTTTTTCTTGATACGACCACAACAAAAAAAACAAAAAGAGTTGAAAGCTTTTCGTGAAAATTTACAACAAGGAGATAAGATTGTTACAATTGGAGGTGTACATGGTAAAATTTTAGAAATTACAGATACAACTGTATTGGTAAGTTCTGAAGGAACTAAATTGCGTTTCGAAAAATCGGCAATCTCTACTGCAGTTGCAGAAACATTGACTCCTCAAGCATAGTCTGGGGAGATTTAAGTTCCTCGCCTGATGATATTGGGCGAGGTTTTTTTTGAATTATGGATAATCTTAAGATTGTCCACCATTTACCATGGTAGATAATTTCAATAAATTAGTTTGAAACTCAAAAAAAATAACCGCCTTCTTCAAAGCGGTTATTTAACTATTTAATAATTCTAATTACACCAATTCTATAACCATCGCTGATGCACCTCCACCACCATTACAAATACCAGCAGCACCATATTTTGCATTGTTTTGTTTCAAAACATTAATCAAAGTAACAATGATTCTAGAGCCTGAACTACCAAGTGGATGACCTAGTGCAACTGCTCCGCCGTTTACATCAACCTTTTCTGGATTTATTCCTAATATCTTTGTATTAGCCAATCCAACTACAGAAAATGCTTCATTTAATTCCCAAAAATCTATGTCGTTTACCTTTAATCCTGCTTTTTCAAGTGCGATTGGTATTGCTTTAGCTGGAGCTGTAGTAAACCATTTCGGCTCTTGAGAAGCATCTGCATAACCACGGATTTTGGCAAGAGGCTTTAATCCGTATTTTTCTACTGCTTCTCTTGAGGCTAATATAAGAGCTGAAGCACCGTCATTCAATGTTGACGCATTGGCAGCTGTTACTGTTCCTTCTTTTCCAAATGCTGGTTTTAATGTAGGAATCTTGTCTAATTTAATATTTTTATACTCTTCGTCTTCAGATATTATAAGAGCATCTCCTTTTCTTTGAGGCACTTCTACTGATACAACCTCATCGTTAAATTTTCCTTCTTTCCAAGCTTTAGCCGCTTTTTCGTATGAACTTACAGCAAAAGCATCTTGGTCTTCTCTAGAAAATTTATATTCAACTGCACATTCATCTGCACAAACGCCCATATGAACTTGGTTGTAAACATCTGTTAATCCATCCTTCACCATGCCATCAGTAATTTTCATATCTCCAAGTTTAACTCCTTGTCTGCCGTTCAAATAATGAGGTACACTGCTCATGTTTTCCATTCCACCAGCAATCACAATTTCGTTATCACCAGCCATAATTGTTTGCGCACCAAGCATTATAGCTTTCATTCCTGAAGCACAAACTTTGTTTACAGTAGTGCACGGAGTATCAATGTTTAACCCTGAAAAGATTGCAGCTTGCCTAGCAGGGGCTTGTCCTACACCAGCTTGCAAAACATTTCCCATGAATACTTCATTTACCCATTCTGGCTTAACTCCAGATTTTGAAAGTGCTCCTTTTATTGCTGTTGCACCTAATTGCGGTGCAGTAACGCCAGACAATGCTCCCATGAAAGATCCCATTGGGGTACGCACTGCTGCGACTATAAATACTTCTTTTGACATGTTTTGAAAATTTGCATCGAAGTTACTTATTTTTTCGGGAAGTACTAAAATTTAATCGATTAAAAAGAATGCATTATCTTTGCAAAAAATTTAGTAAAAATGAAAAACCATTTAATCATTCTTTTCTTGTTTATTAGTTCATGTTCGTTTGGCCAAGAAGAATATGAGAAAATTAGAAACGACATCAAAAAAACTGACAAAATCCACGATTCTCTAATGCCAAAAAATTGGACAGTTAAAAGTCTTTTTGGATTGAACGGTTCACAGACTTCTTTTGTGAATTGGGCTGCCGGCGGTCGTAATAATGTCTCTGTTTTAGGTTATATTGATTTTTCTGCAATTTATCAAAAGAAACGAATCAAATGGACAAATGATATTAAACTAGCTTTAGGTGGTATGTTTTATACAGATTCTGCGGGTAAAAAACAAGGTCTTCAAAAAACAGATGACCGCATAGATATTGCTACATCTTTTGGTTACGAGTTTAAAAAACATTGGTTTGCAACGGCAATTGGAGGTTATAGAACTCAGTTTTTAGATGGTTTTACTTATCCAAATGATTCTGTGCCTATTTCACGTTTCATGGCACCTGGGTATGCAAACTTTTCATTAGGTATTGAATATGCGCCAGTAGATTATTTCAACGTATATCTTTCTCCGATAGCTTCTAAAATGACAGTTGTTAATGATGAAAGATTAGCTGATGCTGGAGCTTTTGGTGTAAAAAAAGCTGAATATGATTTAACAACAGGTGTGTTGTTGAAACATGGTTTACGTTTTAGAAATGAAATGGGTGCGTACTTTAGAGTTCGTTTTCAAAAAGAATTGTTTAAGAATATTGAAATGAAAGCACGTTTGGAGCTCTTCTCTAATTATGTCGAAAAACCTCAAAATATCGATGTGAACTTTGAAAATATTTTTACTTTCAAAGTAAATAAATGGTTTCAAGCTTCGTTGCAATGGAACTTGATTTATGATGATGATATTAAAATTCGTGACTCTAAAGGAAATACGGGTCCTAGAACTCAATTTAAGTCAGTTATTGGCTTAGGAATTTCATACGCATTGTCAAATATCAAAAAGTAAAGCGTATTTTCGCTTTATGAATATTTTTTCAGATTATTCGCTGTGGTGGCTGTTACCAATTGTTTTGGTTTCAGCCACTATTTCATATATATACTATTTTAAAACAGAACAATCTCTAAGGTTTGACAAGAAACAACGTAAACTCTTATCAACACTTCGCGCAACATCTTTAATTCTCTGTTTCTTCTTGATTTTAGGTTTTGTTTGGGAATCTAAATCTTTTCGAATTGAAAAACCACTGATTGTTTCAATTTATGATAATTCAGAATCTGTTCTAAATTATAGCGATAGCAATCAAGTGAAAAATCAAATGGATGATTTTCATAAACAGTTGAAAACTAAACTAGGAGATGCGTATGATTTTTTAGATTTGACAGTGGGTGAACGGGTAGAGAATTTTAAATCCTTGACTTTTAAAGACAAAGTAAGCGATTTATCTGCTGGATTTAAGTACGTACAAGATAGTTATTTCAATCGCAATATCGGAGCTGTCATCCTGCTTTCAGATGGAAATTTTAACCAAGGAGTTCACCCAATGTACGAAGCTGAGCGTATTGAATTGACTCCTGTATTCTCTCTTTTAGTGGGGGACACAATAACGAAAAAAGACATTGTTGTACGGTCA
>JBDHXR010000129.1:0-7079 GCA_039810825.1 Fluviicola sp. | reverse complement strand
TCAACGCACATGTACTCACCCGATTTCACCAATCTTTCTTCCAATATTTCATGCACTGAATCTAAAAAAACTACTTTTTTCATGTGTTGAATCTACGTATTATTTTAATGCGGACATTACTATACTGCTGTTTACTTGTCCAATATGTGGTATTGTTGCTAACCTGTTTTTCACAAAGTCTTGAAATGCATCCACATTGGATACTTCTACAAGCAACATGTAATCTACTCCACCTGTTACGTGATAAGCTTGACTAATCTCATTCAGTTTTTTTACTGAACTTTCAAATTCATCAATGCGCTCTTTGTAATGACTTTTTAAACTTACCTGACAAATCACCTTTAGTCCTTTTCCAATTTTTTTAGGGTTTATTTGCGCTTTGTACCCTGTTATTACGCCAATTCTTTCTAGCCTTTTTACTCGCTCAAAAGTAGGTGTAACGGATAATCCAATAGCCAATGCCAGTTCTTTGTTGTTTAATTTGGAATTTTGTGACAACAATTCAATGATTTTCTTGTCCAAATTATCCAACTGCACCTCTTTCTGCTCAGAATATGTTTCCATGGTGTTGATTGTTTTTATCTAAAAACAGAATAAATGTATAATAATTTTCTTATTTACAGTATAATTTTCTTTAATTATTCATTTACATAAAATTTATTTTTATATTGTAGTTAAATTCTTAGAATATGAGACCAGAAAGTTTAATGATGAGTTATGGGTACGATCCTTCTTTATCAGAAGGCGCTGTAAAGTGTCCAATTTTTCAAACTTCAACCTTTGTGTTTAAGACAGCAGAAGAAGGGAAAGCTTTTTTCGAAGTGGCTTACGGTTTGAGAGAAAAAGGGGAGAATGAGGAGTTGGGTTTGATCTATTCAAGGCTTAACAATCCGGATTTAGAAATTTTAGAGAATCGCCTATGCTTGTGGGATGAAGCCGAAGATTGTGCGGTTTTTGAGAGTGGAATGTCTGCTATTTCTACTGCCATGATGGAGTTTCTTGCTCCGGGAGATTTATTGCTGTATTCTAGACCGGTTTATGGCGGTACAGACCATTTCATCAACAATTTTTTGAAAAAATTACAAATTGATTCAGTTGGTTTTATGGCAGATGATGATTTTGATACCATTGTGTCGCGCATTGAAGCTACAGGAAAAGCTGATCGCTTGAAAATGATTCATATCGAAACTCCGGCAAACCCAACAAATGCTTTGATTGATATCCGCTTGTGTGAGCAAGTTAAAAAACATTTTTCAACCCATGAAAAGCAAGTAATATTATCGGTTGACAATACATACATGGGTCCGCTTTGGCAACATCCGCTTAAATTGGGTGCAGACCTTGTTCTCTATTCTGCTACAAAATACATCGGTGGTCATTCCGACGTTATTGCTGGCGCATGTTTAGGTTCAAAAGAATTGATTGCACGTGTAAAAGGCTTGCGTACATTTTTTGGCAACATGGCCGGACCATGGACTGGTTGGTTGTTGATGCGTAGTTTGGAAACCCTAAAGGTAAGAATGGAAGAACAAGCAAAAAATGCTGTTCAGGTTGCAAAATACCTTCAAAAGCATCCAAAGGTTAGCAAAGTGTATTACCTCGGATTCATTCCGGAAAATGGAACGGATAAGGAAAAACGCATTTATGCAGAACAATATTCATCAAGTGGTGCCATGATAAGTTTCGATGTTGTTGGTGGCGAAAAAGAAGCCTTTCGTTTTCTTAATAACCTGAAGTTAATAAAGTTGGCGGTGAGTTTAGGTAGCACCGAAAGCTTGGCTGAGCACCCGGCTACAATGACGCATACCGATGTGCCAAAAGACATAAAAGATATCATGAACATTACTGCTTCATTGGTTCGCTTGTCTGTGGGTGTTGAATATTATGAAGATATTATTTCAGATATTTCTCAAGCTTTAGACAACGTTTAACATTTTTTCACGTCAACAAAACAACTACATTTAAAAAGTATAGATAACTGCTTAAATTACTACATTTATGAAAAATTCCTCTGACGTATGTTGGGGGAATTTAACTTTGTAGGATGAAGCAAAATCATTTTTTTATTTCCATTATCCTGTTTCTTGCCTTTACTTCTGCTTGTGCAACAAACAAACATGTTGAATCTCAGCTTGAAAATGGGAGTCTATTATTTGTCTCCGCAAACAACCAAGCACTTTCGCAAGCAATTGACAGGGTTACAAATCGTACAAAAAACGCAAATTATAGTCATGTAGCATTGGTAGAAAAAGTTGGTGCTAACTTTTGGGTGATACATGCTTCTGCTAAAAATGGAGTTGAACGCATTCCCCTGCATCAGTTTATGAAACAAAGTAAAAATAGAAATGTTGATGTATATGCTTTGAAAACAGAATATGAAAACAGCATTCCTAAAGCAATTGAAAACAGCAAAACGATGCTTGGGAAACCCTATAATTTCTCGTATGTACTCAACGATAGTTCTTTTTATTGTTCAGACTTTATTGAACGTTGTTTTGCTGCAGACACTATTTTTCATTTAGAACTCATGACTTTTGTAAACCCCACAACCAAGCAAATTGATTCTGTTTGGACAGCGTATTATCAAAAATTGGGCGTTCAGGTGCCAGAGGGCAAACTCGGTTGCAATCCCAATGGTTTGGCAAATTCAACCAAGCTACATTTTGTAAAAAGGGTACAACATTGATAGCCCGATTTCAATACCCCATTTTTCTTTTTATGATTTCAACTCAAAAATGACCTATAATTATCCAAGTTTTTCTCAATTCGTTTTTTTAAAGCATCCACAAGAGATGGAGGCTCTATTACTTTTAACGTTTCTCCATAGGAAAGGAGTAAATTCTCCAGTTCAAAATTGATAATTAGTTCGACCGAAAAAAGATACCCATTTTCCAAATCTTCTATCTTTTTCTGTGAACCGTGAATGGGCTTTGTTAAAATGTATGGTTTTAATTCTTTCGAAGCTAAAAGAATGATTTTTTCAGCACTAGCAGTTGGTTTTGAAATTCCAATAATATCTTCAAAATACTCATTGAAATCAATGTCTGTTGGGAGATACGGCACTTCTTTTTCTTTAAACTGAACAATTCTATCCAAGGCAAAATGCGTCAAATTTTCATATTTTGGTAGGCGACCAATGATGAACCAACGGTTGTTTTTTTGATTAAAGTTTGCGAAATTATTTTGAAATAAAAATTAGAAGAAGCCGTTAAAATCAGACATTATTTTAGCAATAACTTTTTCTGGAATTTTTTGACTTTTTGAGAGGATTTCGAATGTAGGAATGGCGTTTCCAATAGTATGGATTATTCTCTCTGCGTTTTTCATGGTGAATTGGTCTGCGATTTTCAAGATGTCTTTTTTAGTGATTTCACCTCGCTTACCATTGATAGACATCGCCCTAGAAATTCTGGTGTAATTTTTTAAAGCATCTAAAGGATACGTTAAGTCATAGGCAGGAGCTAAATTCCAGCGGTCTTTTTCTTTATTATATAGGAAGGAAAAATTTTTGAGATGATCGTCTATATTACAAAAAACAACATTAAACACCATTCTCTTGAACAACTGCTCAATATCTTTGTTGGGTAATTTAAGATCGACGGCCAACATAAAAAGATTCTCATACGAAGAATGTTCCGATTTTTTAAAATCCCATCCGGTCATCCCACAAGCTGTCAAGATATGTTGTTTTTCTCCATTTTTGCGGTCAAAACGCAAGGTGGCAAAATGTTTGTCGTCAATTAATTTGGAAGGCATCATCTCTATTCCCAATGATTCTGCTAGTTGATAATAAACAAATTCTATTTTTTCTTTCGAATAACCTTGGTCTTCATCAATAGAGAGTTTAATCAAATAATGATGATACGCATCTGAATATTCTAAATCTCCTGCTTTTAATTGACCGGTTGCTTTGTGCTCCGAAACCAATATTTTTGGACGAACACCTCCGGCAGAAGTGCCTATTTTAAATATGTTTAGCAAGGAAGCATCGCTTAATTTCTTTTCTGAAACAGAAGTTTTTACATCTAAAACTTTCTTTACTACCTCTGAAATTTCCTTAATGTCAATAGCATCGTGTGAATTAATTTCTTTTGTTGGGACAAACTCTAATGCCCCCATTCCTCTTTTACCAACATACGTTAATTGTTCTAAAGGAGAAATAGTAACAAAGCCTTTTTTTGTGGCCTCCAACCATTCTTTAAACACAATATTTCCAAAGTAATCGGGCAAAGAATCCGCAATCATAGGTGGTAACCCTCTAAAAGTTTCTCCTTCATATTCTGAAAACACCTGTACATTTGGAATTCTTTTGATAAGATAAGGAAACAATTGTTTATAACGACCTGTTTCTAAAAAAGTAGGATTGTATTGAAAGAATGATTTTTTTTGATCTTCATCATAGCCAATTTTTCCAATTTCTATTCCGAAAAAGAACACTGATATAATTTGATTTTTAGCCATTATTAATACATTGATTGGTTGTTTGTCAAGTCATTAGTTTTATTGACTACATATTGATTCAATGCTTTCATTTCATCAAAATAGTGCAATACTTTTAATAAAGTTTCCAAGGTTGGGTTTTCTCCATTTTCCAGTTTGGCAATAGTAAATCGTGATAGATTCAACTCTTCCGCCAGCTCTTGTGTTGTGAGATTTTGCGCTTTACGTAACTGTTTGCACCAGTGTCCAATATTGGATTTAAGTTCTTTTATTGTAACAAAATTAAACATAAATGTATATTATAATAAACAAATATAGTGATTTTATCATGATATGATGCTTTTAATAAACATTTAGAAAGAAAGTAGTACGCAAGTAAAGCATATAAATCTATACACATAACCAAAACGTGTATAGAAAATCGGTTTTTCTTTACATGAAACAGCGTTTTTTTCTGTTCATGTATAAAAAATCGCTAAATTTATACACGTTTAGAGAACGTGATAAGAAATTTAATCGTTGTTTACATGAGTTGGAAACTAGCGGAACTACCGTATGATGTAGAATTTGAGACCAAGGCTGTTCTAAAGAAATTAGCCGGAGCTCATCGTGCACTTGCCGAATTAAAAGGGTTGGCGTTGACAATTCCTAGACCTGAAATTTTGATTAATACACTTACAGTGCAAGAAGCTAAGGATAGTTCTGAAGTGGAAAACATTGTGACAACGCACGATGAATTGTATAAAGGTTCATTGGGTTTTGATAATTTGATTTCACCAGCTGCGAAAGAAGTTCAAAATTATGTAGCCGCCATGAAACGTGGCTTTGATTTGGTGCAAAAGAATAAAATGTTGACCACCAATAACATCATTGAAATTCAAGCGGTTTTGGAAAAAAACAATGCCGGATTTCGAAAAGTTCCGGGAACAACGCTCAAAAATCAACGAACGGGTGAAGTGATTTATGAACCGCCACAAGATTATCAGCAAATTCGTGATTTAATGAATAATCTCGAAATTTTCATCAACAACGAAGTATTGACGGATCTAGATCCCATCATTAAAATGGCAATTATTCATTTTCAGTTTGAAAGCATTCACCCTTTTTATGATGGAAATGGACGTAGCGGACGTATCATCAATATTTTATACTTGGTGCTAAACGATTTATTGGACATTCCTATTCTGTATTTGAGCCGTTACATTATCAAAAACAAAGCAAAGTACTACAGTTTATTGCAAGATGTGCGTGAAAAAGGAAGTTGGGAAGAGTGGATTTTATTTATGCTTGCAGCTGTTGAAGAAACGGCGTATGATACCATTCGTTTGGTGAATGTGATTAAAAAAGAAATGCAAGAAATGAAAAATGTGTTGCGCAATAATTATCGGTTTTACAGCCAAGAATTGTTGAATCACTTGTTCAAACAGCCTTACACCAAGATTGAATTTTTGCAAGATACATTGAACGTGTCACGCATCACGGCGGCAAGTTACCTCAATCAATTGGCAGAAGACAAGGTTTTACTAAAACACAAACAAGGAAAAACAAATTATTATATCAATACCAAGTTAATGCAGGCTTTGGTCTTAGGAAAATAAAATTTATTAGAAGAATATGAAATACAAAAACATACGCGAAGAAGAATTAAAAAACAAAGTAGGTGCCGATTGGTTTCAGCATTTTGACACCACAGAAATTTTAGGAAACATCGATTTTACTGTTTTCCCGAAGCAAAACAACTTGTTTAGTCGAATTCCGTTGCTGTGGGCAGAAGCCAAAACAGGAAATTACGATGCAACAACCATGTTTGTACAGTTGATTTTAACGATTGGTAAAGCCCGCACTTTTGACAAAACTTTGCCTCCGGCTTTTCTCGGTGCCTTTGATTTTAAGAAGTTTGCCTTTGTACCCTACATCAATATTCAAGATATTTTTTACCTCAATGATTTCAATTGGAATGTAACGCCGAGCAACCACGAAACCAAAGAGTTTCAGTTGATTAAAGAACGTGTAGAGAAAACATTGGCGCAACACACCTACATTTTTGATTACGAAAAAGACAGCAAAGAATTAGAAGCGTTTATCAAAAATAATGTAGCCAAAGCAACCACAACAAGTAAATTAAAAATCAACAAAAACAACTTTATTCCGCTGTATTTGCGTTGGCTAGAAATTGTGAAACCCATAATTGATGTGAATTGGGAGGAGCTGAAAAAAGCGAATATTTTGGACAGCGATTTCTATTTGGCCGACCTTTTTGTGGACGATAGAGACACCCAAAACATTGAAGATGATTTGACCATTCGTGATAGTTTGTTTGTGGTGTTTGAAAGTCAAGGCTACAAAATTGCCAAAGAAAATAGCAAGCAACTATTTGATGCTACCATTGCGTTAAAAAACAAAGACACGTATTTGCAGTTTTGGAAGCAATACAAACGTCCGCCGATAAAGGAATTTCAAGATTACATCATAGAACGCCGTGATTTGTTGGTGCCACAAGACATTCGTGAACGCAAAGGAGCATTTTTTACACCACGTATTTGGGTAGAACTTTCTCAAAAATACTTGACCGACTATTTGGGCGAAAACTGGCAAGACGACTATTACGTGTGGGATTGCGCCGCAGGAACAGGAAACCT
>JBDHXR010000128.1:0-7137 GCA_039810825.1 Fluviicola sp. | reverse complement strand
TACAAACGTGGTGGTAAACAGGAACTCCTATTGTGCTTAAAAACACAACAACAATCATCCCTATTTGTAAAATCCGCTTCATTTCGACTTCAAAACTACATATAATTTTATCATTAAAGATTTAATAAATCTTAAAAATACGATTTGTAAATTAACATTAGTGTTTAGCTTTCTTTTTTTTATTGTCGCTTATTTAGATTAAACTCAATGCCAAAATTGAAATTTATTGAATAGATATCCTCAAATGAATAAATCGGAAAAGAATGAGGCTGTGGTGGTGAAAGCTCTGGAAATGTTAAATCATCATGATAAACAAAAAAGTCAGTATAAATAGATGAAAAAAACACAATAGCTGAATTGATGCAATAATGATAAGATATTCCCAGTCTTATCGAGGTTCCAAAACTTGAGCTACCTTGTTCTTGCTTATATATTTTCTTGTCCTGATAACCAATGAGAGATTGACACCTGTATTTAATTCCCTGATTAAAAATCAGGCCTGTATAAACGTACAATTTCGATTTTTCTTGTTTTAACGTATTTATATAAATTTCAATGGGTATATTCAAATAATCTATATGAAAATCATTAAACGTGTAATAAGAAGTAGTGTTGTATTTGTTAAAGTATCTTTTTGAACTATAATATATCCCGGTTGAAAGTCTCATTCTTTTAACTGACATTGACAATGAAAGCCCGGCACCATAATTAAACCGCTCTTGAAAACTTGTAAAATAATAGGGTGAAAGCAAATACAAACCTGCAGTAAATTGAGGTTTCACTTTTTCTGGCTGAGAAAAGGCTTGCTGGCTCAGATACAGACACAAAACAATTAAAACTGATATTCTCATTGATAGATAATTTTAGTATTGAAAGAATTTATCGTTTTCTTTTCAAAAACAACAATTTAGTTGTTCAGTTAAAGATATGATATCGGATTATGAGATTATAAATATCAACTATTAAAATTCAACCCCAAACCCTAGCGAACTTGATAGCATAAACGTTTCAAACATTAAAAAAAAAACCTTGTATTGAACCCATTCCAAAACCTGAATAAATGTATAAGTGTTTACCAAATTTCTTTTTTAGCCCCATGTAAAAATTGTTTTCAAGTATTGTAACTCTATTTTGAATTTCTCCACTAGGGCTTGATGAATGTTCCAAAATTCTAGCTTCGTAAAGTGAAAATGACAATCTCGCAACTAAAGTAAAATCAGGATTTTTTTTTGAAAAATGATAATCGTATTCATATCCGAAATTTATTCCAAATCCATTTTTTTTCAACTTATCTACCGGATCATAAAGGAAGCCATAGTAATTTGAAATTTGAGGTCCAACAAAAAAAATATTGTTTTTAAATAAACCAATTGCAAGAATAGACTCATGCAATACAGCGTATGGTTTTACTCCTCCGACCATATTTCTAGAATGTATTCTGAAATTGTATTCCAACGCATTTTCTATACTAAATCGCAAATTTTCTTGTGCTTGAATGTTAAATCAAACAAAAGCGAATAATAGTATGACTATATGTTTCATTGAATTTTTATTTTTTCTTTAATTGAATTTTTGCCCAGTTCCACATAAACGAAGAGTTTATTCATTCTTTTAGAAGAACTGGGTGAAGATATTCCAATTCCTACATTCCCCGATGGAGATAAGATATTTGTTTTGGTGTTTCATAACAGTAGTTTATTTAATTATTCATAGTACCAATGTAAGCATAATTTTTTAAGAAAAGTAAGGTTTTGGTGAGGAAAAATTAATTATTGGAGAGTATTTAATCTTTCAATCCTTTCTACTGAAAACTGATCTCAGATAACAATCATTTAACTATTTATCCTTAAAAACAACGTACATTTACAGAGATGAATCAAAGAGCATTTCATAAGAAAGCCACGAACACAGCTTGGATGAGTTTAGTTACAAACTTATTGTTTGCCCTTTCAAAATCTATTGTTGGTTTTTTTGGAAATTCTTATGCGTTAATTGCAGATGCAATTGAGTCGGTGGGAGATGTTTTTGCCTCGGCTTTAGTCCTTGTAGGATTCCACTACACCAAACGTCCACCCGATGAAAACCACCCTTATGGACATGGCAAGGCAGAGCCATTAATCACCTTCGCAGTAGTTGGACTCTTGGTAGCTTCAGCTGTGATAATAGTACTACAATCAATTGAAAATATTCAAACTCCACACAAAGCTCCGGAAACCTACACGCTTTGGTTTTTAGGAATCATTATTCTAGCGAAAGAACTTTCATTTCGCTTTGTGAACAAAAGAAGTAATGAAACAAAAAGCACATCATTAAAAGCGGATGCGTGGCACCACAGAAGCGATGCAATCACTTCAATTTGTGCATTTGTTGGTATTTCTATTGCTGTTTATAAAGGTGATGATTGGGCGCAAGCAGATGATTGGGCAGCCATGATAGCAGCACTTTTTATTCTCTACAACGCATACCACATTTTCCGACCAGCTCTTGGCGAAATAATGGATGAACATGTTTACGATGATTTTATTTTGTTGATTCGAGACGAGGCGAAGCAAATACCGGAAATCATACAAACAGAAAAATGCTTTATCCGAAAATCAGGAATGCGCTTTTGGGTTGATATCCACATTCAAGTTGACAGTGAACTAACTGTTTTTGAAGGACATGAAATTGCACATCGATACAAAGATCTGTTGATAAAGAAGCATCCTGAAATTGAAAATGTTTTGGTGCATGTGGAACCCGCAGAATCAACATCCAATACCGTTTAATCAAACTCTGGGCAATTTTCCGATTTTTATTTGCTGCCTTTATGGAAAATGCTTCTTCATGAACTCTTAGAAGAAACATTTAAATTTAAAATTATGAAAACAATTGTTTCAATTTTTGCGATTTTTTGCGCTGTCCAATCTTTTGCTCAAAACAGTTTTGGCGACATCATTGGTTCTTTTGTTACCAAAGAAAAAAAAGAAGGAATTTACGGAGCTTATGCAGTTACCTCGAGAGGAAATGAGTTTTTTAAAGCAGTAACAAATGAAGATGGTAGATTTCGAATTTCTGCTGTTCCGGCAGGTGTTTACAAGGTTTTTTTAATCGACCAAGAAGGTGACACAACGTTTGTAACAGAAACTGTTGAAGTATCGCCGAATGGTTATGGAAACACAGGTGAGGTGGTTCAAAATAAAACCGAATTGGGTCCAGTTATAGTCACCAGTGGGCCTCGAAGCTTGAAACTAGGTGTGCTGCCAGAAATCAAACTTTCTGCAAAAGACATCAAGTACATGCCTACTAAGTTTGAGGCAAAAAAAATGATTGCAACCATGACAACCGATGTGCGATTGATGGATGATGGTTCTCTTGTGTTTCGTGGCGCTAGAAAAGGTGATTTAGTGAGTTATTTAGACGGAGTGAAAATGACAGATGTGCAAAATGTTCCAAGCGCATCTTTGGGTTACATCATGGTCTATTCCGGAGCAATTCCTGCAAAATATGGCGATACAACTGGCGGTGTGGTTGTAATGGAGACAAAAAGTTATTTCGATTTATTGCTTGAATACGAGATGAGAAAATAGAAATAAAAAACTGAAAAAGGAGCATTTCAAACAGATTATGCTCCTTTTTTCATCACTCAAATATAGTATAACGCATAATTAACGAACTTTTTGATTTTAAATTTAAGATTTTCTAGGTATTTTTGGCTTCTTTGAAAATCGTATGAAAAATTTCAGTGTATTTTTCCTTTTATTCGTTTTAGGTTCGTTTGCTAAAATTCTTTTTGCTCAAGATTTTACAGCTGAAAAACTTTGGTCCTTGGATCGACTTAGTGGGTCTATCGTTTCTCCAAATGAACAATGGATTGTCTATCAATCTACTGCATATAATTACAAAGAAAACAAAGGAAACACCACAACTTTTCTGCTAGATAGAAAGAGCGGAAAGAGCGAAATGCTTCCTTTACAATCTTGTTGGAACTTCCTTTGGCTTTCAAACAATGAACTGGCTTTTCTTAAAGTTGTTGAAGAGGAAACTCAATTGCAAAAATATTCTCCTATCACGAAAGCTACAAGTACAATTACCAATTTTGGAAAAACAGAGATTTTAGGAGTTGCGCTCAGTAAATATGGAAAAACATGCGCAACATTAGAACCCTACAAGATTAAAGAAACTATAGCTGAAAAATACCCTGATTTACCAAATGCAACAGGTAGAATTGAAAATGATTTGTTGTATCGTCATTGGAATGCTTGGTCTGAACCTACAGTTCCATATTTGTATTGGTACGAAGCAGATGTAACAGGTAAATTCACAAAAAAGGGAGCGGTTATGCAAGGCGAAAAATTCTCCTCTGTTACTGCACCATTTGGTGGAATAGAAAGTGTTGCTTTTAGCGCAGATGGAAAAACAATTTTTTACTCTACAAAAAAATTAAGCGGAAAAGAATTTGCACAATCAACAAATACTGAGATTTATGCTTTCAACACCGTAAACAAAATAACAACAACACTTACATCAGCTCATAAAGGCTACGATAACAGTCCACAGATTAGTCCGGATGGAAAAACAATGGCATGGCTAAGCATGGATCGTGATGGATTTGAAGCAGATAAGAACCGCATTCGAGTAATGGATTTGGCAACACGACAAGAAAAAGATGTTACTTTAAAACTGGATTTGAGCGTGGCAGAATTCAAATGGCATCCATCGAAACAACAGCTATTCTTTACGGCTGTAAAAAATGCTACTTCTCAACTTTTTAGTGTAGACATAAAAACAGGGAAAATTGAACAATTAACTGCTGATATTTGCGACTATATAAACTTTTCGGTCTTAGAAAAACAGGTTGTGCTAGAACGCCAAGATATGATTCACCCTACAAATTCATGGGAATTAGATCTTAAATCGAAGAAAATTAAACAACTAACTTTTCTCAACCAAGGTAAGTTGAAAGGGATTGCAGAACCAACAATTCAAGAAAAATGGATTACCACTACAGATGGTAAAAAGATGCTAACATGGGTTATTTTCCCTCCAAACTATGATGCAACTAAGAAATATCCAACTTTGCTATACTGCCAAGGCGGACCGCAAAGTGCTGTTTCCCAATTCTTTTCATACCGTTGGAATTTTAGGCTAATGGCTTCAAAAGGATACATTGTAGTTGCTCCAAATAGACGTGGATTGCCGGGGTTTGGACAAGAATGGAATGACGCCATTTCTAAAGATTGGGGTGGACAAGCAATGCGTGACTACCTGGTTGCTATTGATAGTTGTGTGGCACAAATTCCGAGTATCAATAAAGATAAATTGGGTGCAGTAGGAGCAAGTTATGGAGGATATTCCGTGTATTATTTAGCCGGTATTCACCAAAATAGATTCAAAGCATTTATTTCGCATTGTGGCTTATTTAATTTAGAAAGTTGGTATGGAACAACTGAAGAATTGTTTTTTGCGAATTGGGATATTGGCGGCCCGTATTGGCTACCAGAAAACAAAGAATATTATGAGAAAAACAGTCCACACAAACTCGTTGACAAATGGAACACTCCAATGCTGGTAATTCACGGTGGAAAAGATTTCCGTGTTCCAGAAACAGAAGGCATGCAAGCATTTCAAGTTTTACAATTAAAAGGAATTCCAAGTAAATTTTTATACTTCCCCGATGAAGGTCATTGGGTAACAAAACCTCAAAATAGTATCTTGTGGCAACGAGAGTTCTTCGACTGGCTAGATACGTATTTAAAATAAAGAAAAAACATGTGGAATAGAATTGCTAACATCATTCTAAGAAACCGTTTCATCATACTTGCAGTTTTTGCTTTACTAACTGTCTATTTAGGCTATTTTGCTATCAATGGCTTACACATTGATAACAAATACGGAAACATGCTTCCAAAAGAAAGTCCTACTCAACAAGTGTATGACAACTTTAAGAAAACATTTGGAGAGGATGGGTCAACTTTGGTTATTGCAATAAAAGACAAAGATTTATATACGCCTAAAAAGTTCAAAGATTGGAAGCAACTAGGCGACTCAATTTTACAAATAGATGGCGTAATTTCCGTAATTTCTGAAGCAAAACTGTTTAATCTAGTAAATGATAAAGAAAACAGTCGCTTTAACATAAAACCCATTTTTACAGATACAAGCTACAACGAAAAATCAATTGCTGAAATCAAAAAAGAAATTCGTCGCAATCCTATTTTTAAAGGAATTTTATACAACGATTCAACACATGTAAGCTTAATGATGGTTACCATGGATGAAAGTTATCTGATGGATAAACAAAAGCAAGAAGTTGTATTGAAAGTAGAGGAATTGGCAAAGTCGTATGAAAAAGAGTTTAAGGAAGTTCACTTTGCCGGATTGCCACACATGCGCGTATTGATTGGTCGTAGGGTAATTTCAGAAATGTATGGATTCATTGCTCTTTCCCTCTTGGTTTCATTTGGAATCATGTATTTCTTTTTCCGCTCATTCCTGATTACATTGTTCAGTTTGATAACCGTTTTGGTTACAGTAATCTGGGCACTTGGCACAATCGCATTGTTTGACTACAACATTTCCATTTTAATGGCCTTGATTCCGCCATTGATGATTGTAATTGGCATACCAAACTGTATTTATTTATTTAACCGTTATCATTACGAGTTCAAGAACCATGGCAACAAAATGAAAGCTTTAACCATGGTGATTAGTAAAACTGGAACTGCAATGTGGTTAACAAACGTGACTACAGCAATTGGTTTTATGTCCTTTTTGTTTACAAATTCCTCAAAGTTTTTTGAGTTTGGAGTTATTTCATCCTTAAACATCATGCTCTGTTATGTTGTTTCAGTTTGTTTGGTTCCAATTATTGCTTCATTCAGTAAAAAACCAAAACCTAGACATCTAAAACACTTGGACAGAAAAGCTGCTGTGAAATTTTTGGAGAAATTAGTTACTCTTACAGCGAAGCACAGAAAATGGGTCTATGCAATTACTATTGTGTTAACTGTAAGCACTGGATTTTGTATTGCATACATGAAAATTACAGGAAATCTGACTGGCGATTTACCTGCAAAAGACCCGATTTTGAAAGACATTAAATTTATGGAAGCAAACTTTGGAGGGTCTGTACCTTTTGAAGTGCTTATTAATTAC
>JBDHXR010000127.1:0-7299 GCA_039810825.1 Fluviicola sp. | reverse complement strand
ATGTTCTTAGAAACCCTCACAAACAATTGCCTATATTTGTTTAGCTGATATTATTCATGAGAAAACAACTTACAATAAATTATGACTGGTATTCACATTGGAATACACTCTCAGAAACTGAAAAAGAATTGGTTTCTTTGGCTCAAAATTGCATGAGTAAAGCCTATGCTCCGTATAGTCAATTTAAAGTTGGCGCAAGTGTCTTATTAGAAAATGGTCAAATTATTTGTGGCAATAATCAAGAAAATATAGCTTATCCAAGTGGAACCTGTGCAGAGCGAGTTGCACTTTTTTATGCCAATGCTAATTACCCTGCTATCCATGTTGAAACAATTGTCATAGTAGCAGAGGGAGATTTAATCTCACCAGAAATGTGCATCTCCCCTTGTGGTTCATGCAGGCAAGTGATTGCTGAATCTGAACAAAGGCAAGGAAAGGATATCTCCATAATTTTAGTCGCCCAAAATGGTGAAACTTGGCGTTTTTCAAGTATTAAAGATTTATTGGTATTTCCTTTTGGAGTAAAGAATTAACATGAACAAAGAACGTTTAAAAGAGTGGTTACTGTCCCGAAAACGGATGAAAGAGCGCAGAAGTTCTGAAGATTTGTTCATCGCTATCAGAGAAGGAGACCCCGTAGCGTTAAGCATGGCAATCACTCTTTTAGAAAGTCAATTAGAATCAGAGCGCGAACAAGCAAAACTCTTAATCGAAAAATGTTTGCCCTTTTCAGGAAATTCTATACGAATTGGTATTACAGGCGTTCCGGGCGTTGGAAAAAGTTCATTCATTGAAAAATTTGGCGAAGAAATTTTAAAATCAAAAAATAAATTAGCTGTTTTAGCAATCGATCCAAGCAGTGAAAAAACAGGTGGGAGTATATTGGGAGATAAAACCCGAATGGAAAATCTATCGCAAAATAGCCGTGTTTTTATTCGCCCTTCGGCAAGTGGAACAACATTAGGAGGTGTTGCTCGTAAAACACGTGAAACAATTATTTTGTGTGAAGCTGCCGGCTTTGATGTCATTTTAATTGAGACTGTTGGGGTTGGTCAATCTGAAACTGTTGTTCACTCAATGGTTGATTTTTTCTTACTATTGCTGCTTGCCGGAGCAGGAGACGAACTTCAAGGTATCAAGCGTGGAATTATGGAAATGGCCGATGGATTGGTTGTTACTAAGTGTGACGGTGATAATGTAAATCGTTCTCGTCTGGCTGCCAGCGAATTAAGAAGTGCCATAAAACTATTCCCTCTTTCTCCTAATAATTGGAATCCTCAAGTGATTCTTAGCAGTTCTATGACCTTGCTAGGCTTAGACAAAATTTGGAAAATGATTGCTGATTTTGAATCATTAACGAAAGATAACACTAGTTTTTTTGAAAATCGGAAGAGACAAAATTTAAATTGGCTTCATGAAACTTTAAGAGAATTGTACTTTCAAGATTTATGGAGCAATAAACATGTTCGAGAATTCATAAAAACGAAAGAAGAAAAAGTAAAAACCGGTGAAACCTCCGCCTTTCAAGCAGCTGAGGAAATATTTCGCTATTATATCAATGTGATGAAATGACAATTCAAGAGTTTAAAATAAACGGTGATTTTATAGAATTAATAGGATTATTAAAAGCTACGGGAATTGCTCAAACTGGTGGACATGCGAAGCAAATCGTTGAAGAAGAACTTGTACTCCGAAATGGAGAACTGGAATTAAGAAAACGTGCAAAATTGATTCCAGGAGATGAAATAATTGTTGATGAACAAGTTTGTATTCGATTAAAATAATTCTTGTAATTCTTTTCTTAAGTATTCTACTGTAATTTCTGTTGGCAGTTTCCCTACTTCAGCAACTATTTCAAAAACTTTAGCTGCCAAATCTGTTGACAAAGAAGTTGCTTGCATGTGCTGACCAGCCAAATTAATAATTTTAATGGTTTCTTCTTTTGAGTTTTTTACCATTTCCCATGCTTGAGGCGAAACAAACAACTGCTGTGATACATTGTGATTGTATTCTTCACGGATTGCTTGCAATAATTCAGCTTGAAATTTCATCGCAGGTAACCCTGGGTTGTGCAAACGCATAATTAAACTGTTTGGATGAATTCTTTCCATCAATAACGCAGAACGTTGGTACGCATCTACACGCATGGGTAAAAAGTGCTTTTGCCTTTCTTTCTTCAATGCTGCTTGAGAAGCTAAAATATCCTTTTCTGTATTTTTTTTCAAAAAAATAATAGCCATCCACAATACTCCACCGGCTGAAATGATAGGAAGTAAAATAGGTAATAAAATAGATGTTACAAATTGCATAATAACGGTTTATTGTGTAAAATTAATGATTCTATTTGGTTTGCGGTAAACTATACAAACTTTGGATCAACTTCCATAACATGCCCACAAGTATTACAGGTTCGCATATCAATAGACCCATAAAATTCTTTAAACCTTGGCAAAAAGTCTTTTTCTATATTTTCCAATTGAAATCTATAATTCTTTAACTCTGTATTGCATTTTTCACAATACCAAAAAAGTCCGTCTTTTAAACTCGTATTTTTTCTGACTCTTTCTATTACAAGACCAACCGTATTCGGGCCTCTACGCGGGTTGTGTGGAGTATTTGCAGGAAGCAAAAACATTTCACCTTGCTTAATTTCAACGTCTCGTGCAACCCCGTTTTCTTGTATTCCTACAACAATATCACCTTCTAGCTGGTAAAACAATTCTTCACTTTCGTTGTAGTGATAATCTTTTCTCGCATTCGGGCCTCCTACAATCATTACAATAAAATCTCCGGCCTCTTTATACAGGTTCTTATTTCCAACTGGTGGTTTTAACAAATCACGGTTTTCTTCAATCCATTGAAAAAGGTTAAAAGGAGCTGTCATAGTTTTAGTTTTTATCAAAAATAAATAACCAAACTACCAAATGCAAATATTCACAAAAAGAAATCCCCAACCAAATGGCCGGGGATTCTTTTCAAGTTATCTGAAACTTTCTTATTGAACTACTATGCGGAATACTTTTGAAGCTTCTCCGTTTGTAAGTTTAAAGAAATATGTTCCTCGTTCAACTTCTTTTAAGCTGATTGTAGAAGTACCTGCCGGAAGTGTTCCTGCAATTTGTTCTACTGTGCGTCCGTTGATGTCTAACACTGTCAACTTCATTCCATTTACCGGTGCATCAATGTTGATGATACCTGTTGTTGGATTTGGATAGATGGCTGCATCATTCAATGCTGCTTCATCTAGTGACAACCAGTTACAAGATGCTTGTACTGTAACTACAACCAATGACGTGTCATTTGGACAAACTCCGTTGTTGGTAATGTACGTAAAGTTATACTGACCCGGGAAGTTTGATGTTGTAATATTCGAGTTTGTTGGCGCTGTAGTTGGGTCATACCACTGACCACCAAAATCTACCGTTCCAGTCAAACTTGCATACAAGTTCACAGGTTGGTTCTTACATGCTGTAAGTGCACCGTCTTGACCAGCATGAGATGGAGCAAAGATTTTTACTACAGAGATAATACTGTCATAAGCACAACCATCTGATACACGGTATTCAATGTTGTATGATTGGTTTGCCAATCCGCTTGTTATAAACAATGAATCTGTAATGTTGTAATCAACTGCAGGAATTGGTGAATACCAGTATCCTGTATTGTTTGTAGTTGTGATTGTTGCATTCAAGTTCACTGTATCTCCATAACATACATTGGTTACTGCAGTGTTTGCTGTTCCTGCCTCTACTGTTACCTCTGAGATATACAAGGTGAAGTTTCCTGCTGCACTTACTCTATCAAACATGATGTAGTATGTGTTGCCCGGTGTCAATCCACACGCTGTAAAGTTTGGTGCAGGTTGCCCTGTAAGCATAGAATTGTCATTTGCTGAAATCAACGTAAATGTTGAGAATGTTGAACAGTTTGTTGCGTCATAAACAGCTGCTTTACCGTTGTATGATGCCAAACCTGTTGTTGCATTGATTCGTACTTGACCAGAAGCTGGTGCTACGAATGTGTACCACAATGTTCCTGTAAGTGTTGAGGATATCCAACCATCATTGGTTTGTGCACCTGTTGCAGGTGGTGCAATTGCACTTTCACCCGATGCAACTGTTGCTCCGGCGTTGTTCAAAGTGTACATGTTGTTCAATTGCAACAATTCTTGCTGACAAACTGCATCGTTTGTGCGCGGCATTACAATGGTAAACGGACCAACAAATTGTGATGTATCGCCTGTTGTACAAACTGCTTGAACATATACTTGATACACACCTGATCCAATCAATGATGCATCAAATATTGTATCTGCCAAGTTAACACCATTTGCTGGTACAATTGTTCCTTGTGGTGAGTACAAGCCAAAACCAGTCATTCCGTATTGGATATTGAAAGACTGAATTGGGAAGAATGCACTTGACTCTGTCCAGTTCCAAGTAACTTTCAATGAATCTGGCAATGATGAACCACCAATTGTTGTTGGATTTGAACAGAATGGCAATGTTGTAAAGTTGTATGACAACGCCAATGAAGTATCACCGTTTGCACAGTTTGCATAAATATAAACTGTGTAATTAGTAACTTGATTCAATCCAGATATTGCAGAGTTGGTTGCAGTTTCTGTCATGAATGTTCCTGTACCAGGTGTAAACCCTGCAGGACCGTACTCAACAATCCACTGTGTTTCATTTGACATACCAGCAGACCAAGAAAAACTAAAGTCAGTTTGAGTTAGTGTTCCTGCAACAAAGTTTACCGGCTTAGGGCAATCTGTGTAGAAGAACTTCACACACGAATTGTTTTGCAAGTATGATGCATTGTTATAAGAAACTTGAAGATCTTGGTTAGGACCAGCTATACCAATTGTTGCTGATGCTCCATTGTCATAAGTAGCATTACCTGTACTTGCATCTTCATACACATAATAGATTTCATTTGTTGCCTCATCAATGATTAACTCAAAATTAGGAGCATTTACAGATGAACTAAGGTGGAATTTATTCCATTGAATAACAACTTTTCTGTTTGGAGCAGTACCAATAACCTGAGACCAAATACCCGGTCCAGCTGTACCAAAATCATCCCAGAATGGATATAACCCATTAGCTGCGCCAGCCATTGTTCCATTACTAAAGCTAATCTGTGCAGTTGTAGTACCTAAAGCAATTGCACCATTATTTCCAATTGTAATATCAGAAACCAATGTACCTTGGTAATAGAATGAGAAAGGAAGAGTTAATGGAGCTTCGCCATCATCAGTAAGCGTATAAAGCGTTCCAGTTGAAGAAATATCAATAAATCCACCACTTGGGCAATCTGAACTCCAATCCATGTACTGACCAACATTGTATGTGTTGAACGTTATCGGACCAGCCCAGTTTGAAGTGTCACCAGGGCCACAAATAGAACGAATATATGCTTGGTAGAAAGAATTTGGCGTTAAACCAGTTAATGTATCAGGGTTTGTTGGAGCCAAGAAGTTTGTTCCTGTACCAACTGTAAACCCAACCGGACCATATTGTATTTGCCATTGAGAGGCAGATGAAGTCCATCCGAAAGCAGCGGTAGTACTGTTAGCAGAATTTAAAGTAAATGCTGTTGGTTGTGAACATGCAGGAGCTGCTCCAATAGTTACAAAATAATCTTCTGTTTCACCCCAACCATTACTTCCACATGGAGTGATGTCTGAAATGTTTGTAGTCTCAAGATTAATAACACGCATTCTTGTAGTACCAAGTGCAGCAGTCAAAGGAATCAATATTGAACCCGTTTCAAAGTGAGCCGCATTTGATGAAGTTGCAGAAGCATACACTTCTTCTCCCGGATCAGTAAACAAACCATTTTGGTTATAATCAATGTATATCTTAGTCATATCACCATAAAAACCACCACAAGAACCGATTTCTACACTAAATGGATAGCTCACATTGCGAGATAATGTTGGTTGTGGAAGAGCTGTATAATCAGAGTACTGACTTTGAACTGAACCTGCTCCACCTGTTGTTGAACATGTAGAGGAGTTATTTAAGGTTCCAATAGTTACATTGAAAATATCTTCATCTGAGTTGTATGCTGCAGAACTAGTACAATAGCAATTCAAGAACGAGTTCATTGTAACAAACAATGCTGTAGTTGTATCCGATAAGCCAGAACATGTTACAAAACAACGGTAATACGTATCCACTGTTTGTGACCCAGAATAACTCATACCTGTAGCACTTGGAATATTAGTGTAAGAACCCGGTGCACCTGTTGTAGAGCTTTGCCACTGGTATGTTTGACCTGTACCAAAAGATCCACCAGTAATTGAAAGTGTAGTTGAAACAGATGGACAAACAGGATTGTTTGAAGCAGTTACTGTACCTGCAGTTGGTGGTGCTGTACAAGCAGGAACAGGTGTCATATCAAATTGAATAGCTGCAACATCATCTTGAACTCCATATAATGCAGCAGAAGCTGGAGATGCAGGAGAGATATCTGTACCATCTTGATAATAATACACTCCTTTAGAACCAGTTGAAGGAGTTAATGTATAACCCGCCCATTCAGGATCATCCATTCCATAGCTTGCAGAATTTTCGTCTACTGCAACTACAATATTACTTGTGCCATCCCATAAAAATGGAGTAGACAAGGTGATTTCCATCCAAGTACCTCCAACAGTGTTAGCTGGAATCAATCCGCTAAACACCTGTGTCATTGACGCAACAGGAATGAAATTTGTTTCATCAATGAAACCAACTTGAGAAGTGTTACCGATGTAAATGGTCCAGTCTTGCCATTCTGTTGTTGGATAAGAAGCATTCGGTAAAAAGCGAATTTTGTTAATGTACCCCGGTGCTGGAGCACTTTGTGCTGCCATCTCTGCAGCCGTATAAATTGTCTGCGAATAAGAATATTCGTAATTGTAATTAATCGGAATTACAAAAGGAGAACCTCCGGTAGTTCCAATTTGAATGTTTTGAGCCAGCACGTTTGTACTGCCTGCAAACATGGAAAGCAGAAAAGCTAAAAGTAAAGTTTTAGCATTGATAATCTGTTTCCTTTTAAGAGAGTATCTGTTCTTCATTTAAGGAGTTTTATATATTGGCAGTAAAAATAAATGAAACTGTTGTAAATTTTACACCATTCAAATCAAAAAATGAAAAAAAAAATCACACTCTTGAAATTCTACGACAAAAAGAAATCCCCAACCAAATGGCCGGGGATTCTTTTCAAGTTATCTGAAACTTTCTTATTGAACTACTATGCGGAATACTTTTGAAGCTTCTCCGTTTGTAAGTTTAAAGAAATATG
>JBDHXR010000126.1:0-7309 GCA_039810825.1 Fluviicola sp. | reverse complement strand
TTTTAGATGGAGTTACCACGAATCCTTCCTTAATGGCAAAAGAAGGCATTACTGGTACAAACAATATTTTGAAACATTATGTGACAATTTGCAATATTGTTGATGGACCTGTAAGTGCTGAAGTTATTGCAACAGAATACAATGAAATGATACGTGAGGGTGAAATGTTAGCGGATTTACACAAAAATATAGTGGTAAAAGTGCCAATGACAAAAGATGGCATAAAAGCAATTAAATACCTTAGCTCAAAAGGAATTAAAACCAACTGTACCTTGATTTTTAGTGCTGGTCAGGCATTATTGGCTGCTAAAGCTGGTGCAACTTATGTGTCACCTTTTGTAGGAAGATTAGACGATATTTCTACAAATGGATTAGACTTAATTCAGCAAATACGTGTGATTTTTGACAATTATAGCTTTGATACCAATATTCTAGCTGCTTCAATCAGAAACCCAATTCACATAATCCAATGTGCTGAAATTGGAGCAGATGTGGTAACAAGTCCATTGTCTGCCATTCTTGCACTTGCTAAACATCCGCTAACAGATAGTGGGTTGGCTCAGTTTCTAGCCGATTATGCTAAAGGCAATAAGTAAATAGTTCCGAATTCCTTATTTGTAATTTGACGACCAATTTTAGGTTAAGAGTATTGTTTCATACATATTAATTTATAGATTTTCATTGTATATCGAATTTTATTCGTTATTCGTCTTTATAATTAGGTTGATTATCTGATATGTAGAATTATTCTTAAGGAAAAATGTATTTTTACGTTTGTGAAAAAATTGATGTTATTTTTCCTTTTCTCTTTTTCATGTTCTATTCTTTTTGCACATGATTACTATTTTGCATTTGCAGATGTAGAGTATAATGAAACCACCAAAAAATTAGAGGTTAGCATCGAAATGAGTGGACATGATATAGAAAAAGCTCTAAGCGAAGAAGGATTTGTTTTTAAGAAGCATATTGAAAATGAAACCACCAATCCTACTTTTAAACAATTTTTTGAAAAACACCTATCAACTACTTTTATTATAAACAATAATAATCAGTTAATATATTTAAAATTAGTTGGTTACGAGGTGTTACCGAATGATTTGCTTTATGTGTATCTGGAAAGTGATCCGTTTGAATTAAGCACTGAACTTTCCATTCAATTTGATTTGCTGATGAAGAAATTTCCTCAACAGCAAAACAAACTTTCATTTAAAGAAAAAAACAATAAATATTCTTTGGTATTTTTACCTTCAAACTTTACCCAAAAACTACTTATTAAGCCATGAAAAATAGTTTCATTATTCTTTCAAGTTTATTCTTCTCTTCAATTGGTTTTTCGCAAGTTAAATTTGCTCAATTAGATGTAGAATTGCCAACGCCCAATGTTTATAGAACAGCAGCTGGGGCTCCAGGTCCTTTTTATTATCAGCAAAAAGCAGACTACAAGATTGCTGTTACTTTGGATGATGCAAAGCAAATTATCCATGGAGAAGAAACAATTACATATATCAATAATTCGCCTGATATTCTCGAGTATTTGTGGTTGCAATTGGATCAAAATATTTACAAGCCAGATGCAGATGCTCGAATGATCACGGTTGAAAAAATGGAAGATTTTAAGTCAATTCGTGATGTAGAACGTAAGTTAATCACTTTTGGTGGCGGATATAACATTGTTTCAGTATCGAATGCAAGCGGAGAAAAAATGAAATACGCAATCAACAAAACAATGATGCGTATTGATCCTCCAAAACCATTGGGACCAAAACAAAGCATTTCTTTTAAAATAAAATGGTGGTACAACATCAATGACAGAATGAAAGTCGGCGGTAGATCTGGATATGAATATTTTGAAGCAGAAGATAATTATTTATATACGATTGCCCAATTTTTTCCTAGAATGTGTGTGTATAACGATGTAGAAGGTTGGCAAAACAAGCAGTTTTTAGGAAGAGGTGAATTTACGCTACCATTTGGAGATTATGAGGTTTCGATCACTGTTCCTTCTGACCATATTGTTGCGGGTACCGGCGAACTTTCTAATCCAACTTCGGTGTTAACAAGTGAACAGAGAATACGGATGGATAAAGCAAAAATATCAGACACTCCCGTACTTATTGTTACGCAAAAAGAAGCAGAAGAAGCTGAGAAAAAGAAAGCTACAGGTACTAAAACTTGGACTTTTAAAGCGAAAAATGTTAGAGATTTTGCATTTGCAACCTCACGTAAATTTATGTGGGACGCTCAGGCAACAAACGTGAGTGGCAAAAGCGTATTGTGTATGTCTTATTACCCGAAAGAAGGAAATCCATTGTGGGAAAAATATTCAACCAAATTAGTTGCACATACTATTCAGACCTACTCTAAGCACACAATTGATTATCCTTATCCTGTTGCAATTTCAGTTCATGCTAAGGACATTGGAATGGAGTATCCAATGATTTGTTTTAACGGAGGAAGACCAAACAGTGATGGAACTTATTCAGAGCAGACAAAATATGCTATGTGGGGAGTGATTATTCATGAGGTTGGACACAATTTCTTTCCAATGATTATCAATTCAGATGAGCGACAATGGTCATGGATGGATGAAGGATTAAATACATTTGTACAGTACCTAACAGAGCAAGAGTGGGAACGTGGATATCCTTCACGAAGAGGTCCTGCACATTTAATTACAAATTACATGAGTGGTGACAAGCGTTTTATTTCACCAATTATGACAAATTCAGAGTCTATTTGGCAATTTGGGAACAATGCTTACGGAAAACCAGCTACGGCGCTTAATATTTTGAGAGAAACAGTAATGGGAAGAGAATTGTTTGATTATGCTTTCAAAATTTATTGTGAAAGATGGAAATTTAAACACCCTACTCCAGCTGACCTTTTTCGTACAATGGAGGATGCTTCTGGTGTAGATTTAGATTGGTTTTGGAGAGGCTGGTTCTTTACAACAGATTTTGTTGATATTTCGCTTGATTATGTTAAACACTTTGAGTTAAACACAAACAACCCTGAAATTGAAAAAGCGATTAGTGAAAATTTAGCCAATCAATCACCAAAGAACATCTCTGAACTTAGAAATAAAGATGCAATTAAGCAAACAGCTAACGAGAAAGATACTTCTATCAATGATTTTTATGCCACACGTAATATCTATAAAGTTGATAGATTGGATTTAGAAGATTATGAAAATTTTGAATCAAAATTAACTGAAAATCAAAAGAACTTACTACGTGCAAATAAACAGTTTTACGAGCTTTCTTTTACAAACAAAGGTGGTTTGGTATCTCCAGTCATCATTCAAGCAAAATTTGAAGATGGTTCAGATGAAATTATTCGAATTCCTGCTGAAATTTGGAAGTTGGATCAGGAAACAGTTACAAAAGTGTTGATTTTTGATAAGAAAGTAAAAGAGTTTCAACTTGACCCTTTTTTAGAAACAGCAGATTGTGATACAGAAAACAATGTGTATCCTCCAAAGAGTTCAAGTTCTCGTTTTCAATTATTTAAAGAAGCACAGAGTAATGAAAACCCGATGCAGCGACAAAAACGTTTAGAAGGCAAATAATCGCATAAGGCTTATAAATACTCTTTGAATTTGTTGATTTATTCAATCAACAGCGGTATGTTAACAAAAATCAAATTTTTGTATTCCATTTTTTGTTAATTTGGTAAAAATTATCGCTATGAGTCGGAATCTTTATATCGTACCCCATGATTTTTCTGATGCTGGTAATACAGCCTTTGAATACGCACTTTTTCTAGGAAAACATGTGCGAACAGAGATTATGATTTTACACTTAGTAGATAACAAAGTGAAAATTGCAAATGCCGAATCAAAGTTGGAAGAAATAAAGAAGAAGGCTGATATTCCAGCAAATGTTGAAGTTATCTGTTTGGCTGAAGTTGGAGATATTTTTACGGACATCAATAAAATTGCAAAGAGAGAGCATGCTCAGTTGATTTTGATGGGGACTCATGGAGCCAAAGGCTTACAAAAATTAACCGGTAGTTTTGCCATTAAAGTGATTTCAAGTTGTGAAGTGCCTTTTATCATTGTGCAAAAGGACACCAAGCATGTTGAAATCAAGAATATTGTTGTTCCGATTAACCTTTCAAAAGAAAGCTTGCAAATAGTTAGTCCGGCTGGTGACATAGCTCGAATTTTTAATGCAACGGTTCACGTAATTGGAGAAAAATATGCGGATGAAGGTCTGTCTGCTCAAACAAAAAACCGCGTATTGCTTATTCGGAACAAATACGATGAAACGAAAACCAATTGTGAGGTGAATTTATTGCCTTTAGGAGGAAGTTTCTCTAAAAAAATTATGAATTACGTGAAAGAGAAAGATGCAAACATGATTGCAGTTTCTTATTTTTCAGAAAGTTTATTGCCTCAATTCGATGGTTTTGCTCAATCATTAATAACAAACGACCTTAAACTTCCTTGTATGATAATATCAGCAAAACAAGGAGGAAATGTGTATTTCTAAAATGTATCTGTGAATTTAGGAGAATATAACCTGTTGAAGATTGATAGAATCACTCAACCGGGTGCTTATTTAGTAGATGAAGAAGAAAATGATGTGCTTCTTCCAACCAAATATTTAGAAGGTTTAAAAGTTGGCGACGAAATCAATGTGTTTGTATATAAAGATTCTGAAGGCAGAATTATTTCTACCACCCGCACTCCTCTGCTTACAGTAAATCAATTTGGCCTCCTAAACATTGCAGAGGTTAACCAATACGGTGCTTTTGCAGAATGGGGAGTTGAAAAACATCTATTGATTCCATTTCGTGAGCAACCCAAGAAGTTAGAAGAAGATAAAAAATACTTTATATACATGTATATTGACAATGCTACTGAACGCTTAGTCGGCACAACACGTATAGGATCTTTTATTTTCCCCGTAGATGAAAGTATTTTAGAAGGTGATGCAGTCGATTTAATCGCATGGGAATTTACAAATTTAGGGTTAAAAGTAATTGTAAATCATAAGTTTCAAGGTCTCATTTTCAACAGCGATTTACACCAAAAAGTACGTATTGGAAATCCTTTGAAAGGTTTTGTAAAAAAAGTGCGCGAAGATGGCAGGTTGGATATTGTTTTGTTACAACCGGGGTACGATAAAATTGAAAATTTGACTCGAAAGTTTTTAGCCTTGTTATACCAAAATGATGGATTTATTGATCTGACAGATAAATCTTCTCCAGAAGAAATAAAAACACAAACTGGTTGGTCTAAAAAAGTGTTTAAACAAGTTATTGGGAATTTATACAAACAAAGGCTAATTCGTTTGCATGAAAACGGAATTTCTAGTGTTGAAGAATAGATTCTTTATAATGAAAAGAGTTCCTTGAATCGAGATGTTTGCCTACGAGAAATCTCTATTTTTTCCAATTGCTTGCTTTCATCTACTTTTCCAGTGCTATCTAACAAAGGTTTCAGTTCCAATAACAATCCTCCGTTGAACCAGTTTTCTATTTTATTTATCCAACAAGTATTCACAATATGTTTCCTGTTTGCTCTAAAAAATATTTCAGGATCTAGCCGTTCTTCCAAGCTATTTAACGATCTTAAAATCAGTGGTTTGTTTCTTTCAAAAAACACTTTTACATAGTTTCCATCGCTTTCAAAATAGCGAACATCTTGTAAGTTGACAAAATAACATTTTTCGTTGTCTTTGATGAAAACTGAATCATGGATATTCAGAAATCGTTCGCTACGTACAGATTTAAAAATTGAACTTTGTTGAAAGTCAGTTTCTTGATTTTGAATTACTTTTTTTACAGTTTCTTCAAGTCTTTTTGGATCAACAGGCTTCAGTATGTAATCCAAAGCATCCATTTCAAAGGCTTTCAAAGCATATTCATCAAACGCTGTAACAAAAACCACTTGTGGAATTTCATCCAGTTGCTTTAGCATATCAAAACTACTCATGCCAGGCATTTGAATATCCAAAAACAGTAAATCTGGTTTCAACGTTTTGACTTTATCTAAAGCTTCTTCCGGGTTCTTTGCTTCGTCGATAATTTCAATTTCATGAAAATCTTTTAAGAGTTTTTTCAATTCTTCTCGAGCTAAACGTTCATCGTCTATTAACAAAGTTCTAATCATGATCTTTTTGTATTTCTATTTGTGAAATTACTGTTCCTTTTTCTGTTTGAATCAAATTGAAAGTGGCTTTACCTTTATATTGAATTGCCAACCTTCTTTTTGTGTTTTGAATACCAACTCCTGTAGTTTTTTTTGAAGGGTTGATTATTACCCCTGTGTTTTCCACTTCAATAATGTATTTATCCTCAGTACTTTTTGTTCTTATCCACAAATCGCCACCGTGTATCAAGTTTCCAAGACCATGTTTTATGGCGTTTTCAACTAAAGTTTGAAGAATAAATGGTGGGAAAGGAATTTGATTTAGCTTCGTATCAAGTTCAATATGAATACTTAACCGCTCTTCAAACCTTACTTTTTCTAAGTCTAAGTAATCTTTAACAATGGCTAGTTCTTCTTCTAAACTAACCAGCTGATTACCCCCCATTATCAATGAATTTCGCAATAAATTTGAAAGTTTTGTAACATTATTCTTGGCTAAACTGGGATCAATATCTATTAATGCACGGATCGAGTTTAGTGAATTAAACAAGAAATGCGGATTTAGCTGAGAACGTAAATTTTTTAGTTCAATTTCATTGTTGCTAGCTGTTAAAATAATATTGTTTAATTGCTGTTTATTTGATTGTTCATAATAATGTATCGAAAAGTAGATTCCATTCCACAATGCGAAAATGATTAATGTTGCTGTAACATCTAGTAAGAATTCAATAAATGTAAATGGTTGATAGTTTACTTCGGTAATTCTAGCGGTTAAATTGTTTAACAGTGACATTAAGATAGATGCAAGTACTGAAACTCCTAGAATTCTTAAGGTGATATTGGAAAATTTGATATCGAGCCAACCAAGTTTGATATAAATAAACCTCATTAGATAAGAAATGATTATTCCAAAGAAAAAAAAGCAAATAGTTGAAACAAGTAATCCTGTAGTATTAATTTTCGGGTTGGTAATGAATGTAGCTAAGTAAATCATTGTTGAAAACAATGCCCACCCAATAATTTGAGCCAACCAAAATGTACGTTTTGCTTTAAACATAAGCCAAATATACAGTTTTCATCGATTTTCATGCAAAGGTTTTATTATCTAAAGCAAAACTCGGCTTGAAAATTGTAATTTCGTTTTCCATGTTTCGGTTTGTAGTATTTGTATTTGTTTTTGTTGCAGTATTTGCATTAGATGCAACTTGTTTT
>JBDHXR010000125.1:0-7334 GCA_039810825.1 Fluviicola sp. | reverse complement strand
GCAAGAAATAATAGAGATATTCAAGAAGGGTTTGTTTTTCATTCAGATAGAGGAGTACAATATGCAGCTGGTAAAATGACATGCTTATTCAAAAACAACAGAAAAATCACTCAAAGTATGTTCAGAAAAGGAAACTGCTGGGATAACGCAGTTGCAGAAAGTTTTTTCAAAACCATTAAACATGAGTGTTTAAACCGTTATTACTTTTCAAATTCAAATCAATTATACGCTTGTATTAAAGAATATATCAATTGGTATAACACAGTACGTTTACATTCAAGTTTAGGATACAAATCTCCTTTAGAAAAAGAATTAGAATTAAGAAAAATTAAAAATCATGCGGCCTGATAAAAATAGTCACAAAATTTGCAGGTATTCCATCTTCTTCCATCTACAGTTACCCTCATGAAAATTGGGAGTTCACCTGTTTGTTTTTTTCTAGCTGGATTAATCCAAAATAAGATGGATAAACTGTGGTTTTGTGATGTTTTCATGTTGTTCACTTTTTGTTAACCGATTTAATACTAATTAGCATTGAAGTCGTCATGTGAATTACAAGAAACAATTTTCTGAAACCAATACTATTGTTGAGTTTCAGCGTTCCTCGGTTAACAAAACTATGGAAAAAGTTTGTTAACCGAATTGTTGTAATTTTTATTGATTTTGATTGAAATTATTTGTGTTTGATAGAAGGTGGATTAGAAGAGAATCCCTTAAATTTAAAGGCTTTTAACGAAAAAAGCCACCTTGAAGGTGGCTTTCTAGTGATCCCGCTGGGATACTCTCTAAAAAACCCAACAAATTAGGCTAAGCTTTCAACTTTAAATCACTTAATTGCTCAATTACTTTATGCAGTGAATGAATTTCGTTGAATGTGATTTTTAACTTGCCCGACTTGTCACTTATTTTACATTGGTTGGGGTGTGTCATTACGTAGTTTAACACAAATTGAAATTGTTCTGTATCGTAAAATTTAGACTGAGGATTATCAACAAAAGTACAAATCATTTTCCCTTGCTTAATAACCATCTTTTCAATGGCTAAAGATTGTGCTAGCCACCTTAATTCGAAAGAAAGCAACAGCTCTTTTACAACTTGAGGCATGTTCCCAAATCGATCAATGAGTTGCTTTGTGTATTTTTCCAATTCATCTTTGTCTGTTAGGTTATCTAAATCTTGATACACACTTAATCTTTCAGCCACATTGTTGATGTAGTATTCAGGAATACGTAGTTCAAAATCAGTTTCAAGAACACAATCTTTCACATAGTTTTGATTCCAATTATCCGTATTTCGTTCGTCATACAATTCCTTAAATTCTTCTTCTTTTAGCTCATCCATGGCTTCCTTCAGTATTTTCTGATACATTTCAAAACCAATTTCAGAGATAAAACCACTTTGTTCACCTCCCAATAAATTTCCTGCTCCGCGAATGTCTAAATCTTTCATGGCGATGTTGAATCCTGAACCCAAATCAGAAAATTGAACCAATGCTTCTAATCGCTTTCTTGCCTCAGAAGTAATCATGCTAAAAGGTGGAGCAATGAGGTAACAAAAACCTTTTTTGTTTGAACGACCTACTCGTCCGCGCAACTGGTGTAAATCACTTAAGCCAAAATTGTGTGCGTCGTTTATAATGATGGTATTGGCATTTGAAATATCAATACCAGATTCAATAATTGTTGTGGCAAGAAGTACATCGTAGTCACCTTGAATAAAATCAAGCATGATTTTTTCAAGTTGTTTTCCATCCATTTGTCCATGCCCAATAGCTACTCTTACACCCGGGCACAATCGTGATATCATTCCTGCTACTTCTTTGATATTGGCAAGCCTGTTGTGCACAAAAAATACTTGCCCCCCCCTACTAACCTCATATGAAATTGCATCTCGTATTACATCCTCCTGAAAAGTAATTACCTCAGTTAACACGGGCTGACGATTTGGTGGGGGCGTATTGATAACACTCAAATCTCTGGCTCCCATTAATGAAAATTGAAGTGTTCTAGGTATAGGAGTAGCAGTTAATGTTAAGGTGTCTACCGTTGTTTTTAAGGTTTTCAACTTATCTTTCACAGCAACACCAAATTTTTGTTCCTCATCAATAATCATCAACCCAAGGTCTTTGAATTTTATTTTATCGCTCACAATTTTGTGTGTTCCTACTAAAATATCAATTTCACCTTTTTCTACTTTTTTGAGTGTTTCCGTAATTTCTTTAGCAGATTTGAAACGGTTGATGTAATCTACAGTTGCCGGAAAGTTTTTCAATCTTTCTTTGAAAGTACGTGCATGTTGGTGACACAAAATTGTAGTTGGAACCAAAACTGCAACTTGCTTACTATCAGAAACTGCTTTAAAAGCTGCACGTATGGCAACTTCTGTTTTCCCAAAACCCACATCGCCACATACAAGTCTATCCATAGGAATAGGTTTTTCCATGTCTTCTTTTACTGCGTTTATTGCTTTTAATTGGTCGGTGGTGTCTTCATACATAAAAGATGCTTCCAATTCATTTTGTAGGTATGAGTCTGGTGAAAACGCAAATCCGGGTTGACTTCTGCGTTTTGCATACAATTGAATCAAATCGAAGGCAAGTTCTTTGATTTTCTTTTTGGTCTTTTGCTTCAAGGTAGCCCAAGCTTGAGTTCCCAATTTATTCATTTTAGGAGCCTGACCATCTTTGCCTGTAAATTTGGAAATTCTGTGTAACGAGTGAATGCTTACATACAACACGTCTCCATCTTTATACACCAAACGAATGGCCTCTTGTGGTTTTCCGTTTACATCAATTGTTTGCAGTCCTGAAAACTGACCAACTCCATGATCAATATGCGTTACAAAATCTCCTTTTTGAAGGTTGTAAATTTCTTTTAGCGTAAGTGCTTGTTTAGCTTCTCTAAATCCTTCTTTCAACTTAAAGCGATGATAGCGTTCAAAAAGTTGATGATCTGTAAAACAGGTTATTTTAAGACTAGGAATGACAAAACCTTGGCTCATAGCAAGGTACATCGGAGTAAATTTCGATTCTGTATTGATGTCTTCTAATAGTTGGTATAACCGTTCTATCTGTTTGGGCTGATTAGAAAAAACAATATTGCTAAACCCTCTTTTTTCATTTGCTACAAGTTCAGAAGCAAATAGATTAAAATTTTTATTGAAGCTGGGTTGATGTTGTGTTTCAAATTGAATAATGTGGTCTGTTTTAAAATGATATTCAGGTCCAAACTCAACAATATTATGGGTTAATATTTGTGTTGTCCATTCACTGGGGTGCATATACAAAGCACTTGGAATGGTGTGATTTATGGTGTTTTTGGGCAAATTATCATAAATTTTAACTGCCTTTTCGTATTCTTTTGAAAGAGCAGCATGCACCAAATCATTTGATGCCAACCAAAGAGTTGTTTTATTTCCAATAAATTCTAAAAAAGTACCATTGCTATCTTGCGTAATTTGAAGTTGCACATTGGGAACAATGGTAAAATGAGCATGCTTTTGAACTGACAATTGTGAGACAGGGTCAAAAGTTCTGATTGAATCAACCTCATCTCCAAAAAATTCTATTCTAAACGGCAAATCATTTGAAAATGAAAACACATCAACAATTCCGCCTCGAATTGAAAACTGACCGGGTTCATACACAAAATCTACACGTTCAAAGTCATATTCAAACAAAAGTTCATTGATAAATTCAACTGAATAGGTCTTACCTTGCTCTACCCTCATGGTGTTTTCAGACAATTTTTTTTGAGTTGGAACACGCTCAAACAAAGCTTGAGGATAAGTAATTACCCATGTGTTTTTTTCTGAATTTACTTTTTCAAGTACTTCTGCTCGTGCCACCACATTTGCATTATCTGTTTGTTCCAGTTGATATGGTGTACGGTAAGAAGCCGGATAAAACAAAATATTTTTATTCGTTGGAAACAATTGTTCCAAGTCGTTTAAAAAGTAAGCTGCGGTTTCTTTGTCTTCCAAAATAAATAGGTGGTTATTTGGAACTTGACTTGCTACGGCTGCTGCTGAAATAGCTTTTGAAGAACCAATGAGTCCTTTCCAATGCACCTTGCAAGTTGGTTGACCTAATAATTTTGCAGTGTTGTCAATTCCTTGCAGGGAAGAAAAAAGTTTTAAGAATTGTGTAATCTCCATCTTGAACAAAAACCGTTAAGGGGCATCCAACACAGTGGTGCCCCAATAATTTGAGTAGCAAAAGTAATGAAAAGAGCTTGGTTTTAGCAAAAACATTTGAGACAAGCGATAGAAAACGAAAGCAAAACAAACATTTGTTTACAGTAAATAGTTTAGTGTAAACAAATGTTCATCCTGTTAAGTAATATATAGTGCCAAATTGGTGGTTCAACCTAAACATACTTTTTATTACATCGTGAATTGTGAGTATAAATGTGCCGATTGATACAAACTGCTTTTAAAAAAAATTATTTTTGTTATGAAATAATCATAAAATAACCGAAAATGGAAAATTTAGAACAAAAGCAAGAAGATAATCTAGTTGGAATACTGGCTTATATTACACTTATAGGTTGGATAGTTGCCTTGGTGTTGAACAATGATAAAAAGGGCGAAGCAAAAGCTTTTGGAGCATACCATCTACGCCAGTCATTAGGATTGATGATAGTTGGATTTGTTTTGGCAATTGCATTAAGCATTCTTTCTGCTATTTTAGTTGCAATTCTTAGTTTTTTAGGTTTTTTCTCTTTTTTAATTTTCCCAATTTTTTCGATCGGAATGTTGGTGTTAGCAATATTGGGAATTATCAATGCAGCCAATAATAAAATGGTTCCACTTCCATTTATAGGAAAATTGATTGAAGATAAGTTAAAAAATACCTTTGAATAAATTGCTTGAGCTATCGGTTGCGAGCTACAATCAAGCAATCGATAGCTTTTTCCATCATTTGCTTAGAGCCTACAAAGAATCCACAACGTTGATGCAATTGAGAAGGTTCTACATCTAAGATTCGTTCTAAACCATCTGTTGCTAATCCTCCTGCTTGTTCGGCTATCATTGCCAAAGGGTTGCATTCATAAAGCAATCTTAGGCGCCCTTTCGGGTGTTGTTCTGTTCGTGGATAGATATAAATTCCGCCTTTGATTAAACTACGGTGAAAATCTGCAACCAATGAACCAATGTACCTGCCAGAATAAGGCTTGCCATCTTCATGAATTTCTTGACAAAAATGAATGTAATCTCTCACACCTTGTTCACACACATGAATATTGCCCTCGTTCATTGCATACAATCTTCCAGTTTCTGGCATACGCATGTTGGGGTGAGATAAGCAAAATTCTCCAATAGAAGGATCTAATGTAAATCCATTTACTCCGTTTCCGGTTGTATAAACTAACATGGTAGAAGACCCGTATAACACATATCCTGCAGCAACTTGTTCGCTTCCTTTTTGCAACATATCTTGCAAGGTGGCTGCTGTTCCTTTTTGAGAAATGCGTTTATATATTGAGAAAATAGTACCAATTGATACATTGACATCTATATTGGAAGAACCGTCTAAGGGATCAAAAAGCACAACATATTTTCCGTTTTTTGCTGCCGTTGCTTCAAAAGCAACAAAATCTTCATTTTCTTCGGATGCAATTCCACAAACTTCTCCGCTCGATTGCAAAACTTTGATGAATTGATTGTCTGCTACAACATCCAACTTTTGTTGTTCTTCACCTTGTACATTGGTCTCTCCTTGAGCGCCAAGTATGTAATCAACCAAACCTGCTCTTCTTACATCTCTTGAAACAATTTTTGCTGACACCGCAATATCATTTAATATACGCGTTAATTCACCTGTTGAACCAGAATATTCAGCTTGTTTTTCAAGAATAAATTCTGTTAATGTTGTAAAATGCGACATGTGCAATTTTTTTTCAAAGTTAGTTTTTTTACGCTTTTGTTTGACCCATTAATCGAGCAACATATTTACCAATGATATCAAATTCTAAATTTACTACATCGCCAACTTCAATTGTATGGAAATTGGTGTGATCAAGCGTAAAGGGAATAATGCAAACAGAAAATGAGTTTTCTAATGAATCGACAACCGTTAAACTAACGCCATTAACTGTTACCGAACCTTTAGGAACCGTTTGAAAATTAGTATCATACGAAAAAGTAAACTTGGTGCTTCCACCCATATCTTCTTTTGCCACACAGGTTGCGGTTGAATCGATATGTCCTTGCACGATGTGTCCGTCTAATCTTCCTCCCAGCTGCATACAACGTTCTAAGTTTACTTTTGTTCCAACAACCCATTGTTGCAGGTTCGTTTTATTCAACGTTTCTTTTATCGCAGTTACAGTATATGAATTGTCTTGTATTGCCACAACAGTTAAACAACAACCATTGTGTGCAATACTTTGGTCTATTTTCAACTCATTGGTGAAAGCCGCTTTTATAGTGAAATGAATGTTTTCAAGTTCTTTTTGAATTTCTACAACCTCACCAATTGCTTCTATGATTCCTGTAAACATGTTTTATTGTAATTCGTTATTTGGTCTTGACGTAATTTCTCTTTCAAAGCGATAAAAATAGCACACATGGTCCAAATAGGAACTGCTGCCTTGTCTGTGTCCAGGAAATTATTTAATAAACCGTGAATAAAATAGGTAGAAAGCGCAACAATAAATCCAATCAAAATAGTACGCATGTTTTTATCTTCTTTTGGCCAAGCATGGTAAAGCGTGATTCCCTCGTAAAAAATAGCAATCACGATAGCTAGCATAGCTAGCATACCAAGAAATCCCATTTCTGCCAGCGCACCCAAAAATTCACTGTGTGCATTTCCTAAATTACCGAAGTTGGTTGAGATAATTGTTTTATTTTCAGGTCTTTGAAAGCGTGCATATTCAAAAGCATAGGTCCCTGATCCAAATCCAACAATGGGTCTTTCATTAAACATATCTATCGCACAAGTCCAACGATTTATACGCTCTAAATTTGAAGCATCGGTTGTAACGTTGGTGGCAGATTGCAAACGTTTACCAAAATCTTCTGTGGTATGTTCATTTTTATTGCGAGACATGTCTTGCTGAATAGAAACCCAGGATGACCATACATACACTCCAATTCCAAGCGCCACAATGAAGAGAAAAGAAAACTTCACTTTATAGCGCACAACAAACCATACAAAAATTCCTAGCACAACACTTAGCCAAGCAGCACGTGTATAACTGAAATATAAACCAATCAAAGCAACAACAAAAAAGCCTAATAATATAAACCGTAGAATAGGCATGTTCTTTTTAGTAAGGTAAAAAGAGAAAATTAACGGGACAATCAATGCCACCAATGCTCCATAAATG
>JBDHXR010000124.1:0-7416 GCA_039810825.1 Fluviicola sp. | reverse complement strand
CAGCAATTTTTCTCATTCTTGCTTCGGTATAACGCATAGCAGCTGGACTATCACCATCTACTGAACCAAAGTTACCTTGACCATCAACTAACGGATAGCGCAATGACCATTGTTGAGCCATACGCACCATAGTGTCATATACAGAAGAATCACCATGCGGGTGATACTTACCCAAAACTTCTCCAACAATACGTGCAGATTTCTTATGCGCTTTATTTGAATACACTCCTAAATCTTGCATTCCGTATAGCACACGTCTATGAACAGGTTTAAACCCATCTCTTACATCTGGTAATGCTCTTGAAACAATTACGGACATCGAATAGTCGATGTATGCCGATTTCATTTCATCTTCAATGTTTATCTGGATTATCTTTTCTCCATCTGCCATTTTGTCACTGATTAAAAATTAGTATAACTTTTGTTATGTTGTAAAAACAAAGTTCCGAAATTAATAAATTAATAAAGATAAAACCGTTGTTTATTGAGTTATTTACTAACAAAAAACAGTGAATAAAAGCAAGGTATTCATGGGTTATTAACAAATAATGTATTTGTATATTTGTACAATAGGCAAAAACTATAATTAGCAGAGTGTATGGATTCTAAATTTTCACCAAGAGTAAGGGATGTTTTAAATTACAGCAGAGAAGAAGCCTTTCGTTTGCGCAATGATTTTATTGGGGTTGAGCATTTTTTCTTGGCGCTTCTACGGGAAGAGGAATGCAATGCGGTAAAGATTTTGGAGACGTTTGATTTGGATCTTTCAAAGCTAAAAGCTGAGATTGAAAAACCGTTATTGTTGGTTGCAAAGCCGGTAAAAGAGATTAATCCAAATGTTTCTTTTTTAGATCAGGCTGCGCGTTTGCTGAAAATTACGTACCTTGAGGCAAAGGTTTTTAAAAGTCAAACGATTGGAACTGAGCACTTGCTGTTGTCTATGCTGAAAGATGAAAATACAAACGCATGTAAAGTGCTAAATCAATTTGGGGTAACCTATAAAAAAGTATTTGATGAGATGAAAAATATTGTAGATAAAGATCAATTGCCGAGAGCTGAAATGTCTTCTTCGGATGATTACGAACAAACTTTTGGTGCAAGCCAGAAAAAACCCGGAGATTCAAAATCGAAAACTCCTGTGTTGGATAACTTTGGAAGAGACTTAACAAAAATGGCCGAGTTGGGTAAGCTTGACCCAATAGTTGGACGTGAAAAGGAGATTGAGCGTGTTTCGCAAATTCTTTCACGAAGAAAGAAAAATAACCCGATATTGATTGGTGAGCCCGGTGTTGGGAAAAGTGCAATTGCTGAAGGTTTGGCTTTACGCATTGTTCAACGAAAAGTATCACGTGTATTGTTTGATAAGCGAATCATCTCTTTGGATTTAGCATCTATGGTTGCGGGCACAAAATATCGTGGTCAGTTTGAGGAGCGCATGAAAGCTGTAATGGCTGAAATAGAAAAAAATCCGGATGTTATTTTATTCATCGATGAAATTCATACAATAATTGGTGCAGGTGGAGCAAGTGGTTCTCTTGATGCTTCGAATATGTTTAAACCAGCACTTGCTCGTGGTGAAATGCAGGCAATTGGAGCGACTACAATAGATGAGTTTAGACAATATATTGAAAAAGACGGAGCGCTTGAAAGACGTTTTCAGAAAGTATTGGTAGAGCCAACTACTATTGATGAAACGATTCAAATATTGAACAATATCAAAGATCGTTACGAAGATTATCATTTGGTTACTTATACTCCGGAAGCAATTGAGGCTTGTGTGAAATTAACTGAACGTTACATTACCGACAGACATTTACCGGATAAAGCAATTGATGCTTTGGATGAAGTTGGTTCACGTGCGCACATTACCAATATTCAAGTGCCACAAGAAATTGTTGATTTAGAAAAAGAACTTGAAGTGTTGAAAGAGCAGAAAACTACTGTTGTTCAAACTCAAGAATACGAAAAGGCAGCTGAAATTCGAAACTCTGAACGTAAAGTGAAAGAAAAATTGGACGAAGCTAAAAAGAAATGGGATGAAGAATCTCAAGAAAAACGCATAATTGTTACCGAAGATTATGTTGCTGAAGTAGTTTCTATGATGTGTGGTATTCCGGTTACTCGTGTAGCTCAGAGTGAAAAAGGAAAATTAGCTACTATGGCTGAAGATTTACGAGGAAAAGTGATTGGTCAAGATGATGCTGTTGAAAAAGTAGTGAAAGCTATTCAAAGAAACCGTGCAGGATTAAAAGATCCAAATAAACCAATCGGTTCTTTCTTTTTCCTTGGCCCTACTGGTGTTGGTAAAACCCAATTGGCTAAAGTATTGTCGAAGTACATGTTTGATTCAGAAGATTCGTTAATACGAATTGATATGTCTGAGTACATGGAAAAATTCTCGATTTCAAGATTGGTTGGTGCGCCTCCGGGATACGTTGGGTATGAAGAGGGTGGACAGTTAACTGAAAAAGTTCGTCATAAACCGTATTCAATTGTGTTGCTTGATGAAATTGAAAAAGCACATCCAGATGTGTTTAATTTACTGCTGCAAGTGTTGGATGATGGCCACATGACTGATGGTTTGGGTAGAAAGATTGATTTCAAGAACACGATTTTGATTATGACGTCAAATATCGGGGCTCGCCAATTGGCTGACTTTGGTACAGGCGTTGGGTTTGGTACGAAAGCACAGACCGAACAACGCGATGAAAATGCGAAAACAGTAATTCAAAATGCGCTTCGTAAAGCGTTTTCTCCTGAATTCTTGAATAGGATAGATGACATGATTATTTTCCATTCGTTAACCCGTGAAGATATTCATAAAATTATCGACCTTGAGTTGGCAAAATTATACTCACGTATTGAATCTTTAGGATATCATGTAAGCATGACGGATGCAGCAAAGAATTTCATTGTTGATAAAGGGTATGACGAGAAATTTGGTGCTAGACCATTAAAAAGAGCTATCCAAAAGTACATTGAAGATCCTCTGGCAGAAGAAATCATTAAAATGAATTTGCAAGAAGGTGACTCGATAAGCATGGATTTGGATGAAGCAGCTTCAGCTTTAATTATTCAACATAATAAAGATAAAAAATCAAAGACTAAGGCTGAGAAAAAATAATTTAGCCCAAAAGTATTTTGTATTTAAGGCTTTCGAAAGAAAGCCTTTCTAATTTTAAGTTATGAAGTTTTTTGCCTTTTTTACGCTTGCTCTAGCATATCAATTTGCGTTTGGTTCTATACAAATGCCTCGAATAGATCCTTCGATTTTTATTCCTAACTGCAAAACTGATTTTTCAGCCATCGCTTCAAAAAACGAGAAAGAAAAAGAGGTGTTGGTAAAAAAACTGTTCGATCTCGAAATGATTGACCATTTTCTTACAAAGTCTTATGATTTGAACGCTAAATTTTCGGATTATTATACGGTTTTTTCTAAAAATTATTTACTAATTGATTTGAACAATGACGGTGTAAATGAGTTGGTATTTTCTGGAAGAGTGACACAAGAAGTAGAGTCTGAGCAATTATCAATTTTTCAATTTATTAAAAATAATCCAACACAAATTTATATTGAAAACGGTCATTTATTGGCGTATCAAATACATCCCAATACAAAGGAAATTTTACTGTTTCATCATCAATATCCATGCTGCGACAATGCTTCTCACAATTTGAACCGTTTGCGCTTGGTAAATGGTAAAATGCAACTTTTGAAACGTTATTTTGTCGGTCGTGATTCAGGGATGAAAGGTGAATTTTTCCCAAAAAAAACAACATTTTCGAATCATTATTTACAAACGAAAAGGGAGAAGACAGAATTGCGCTGGTCACCGGAAGTGATAACTAAGAATGCGTGGGAAAGAAGATCTGAAAACAATGTGATTGCATTGTATCCAATTCGAAGTTACTATAAAGTGTTAGCAGAAAAAGGAAAGTGGAGGTTTGTTTTGATGCAAAACGCACCCATGATTCAGCAAAATTTAGTGATTAATCCCAGAAATTTTAGCAATACTTGGATTTACGGGTGGATTGAAGCTTGTTAATTCATTTCTGTTTTAACCCATTCTCGATTCATTGTAGCATAACGATTGTCTAGCTCTTCTAGCAATTCAACTTCTTTTGTTCCTGAAATACCATTCAAGTGCTTTTCAATTTCTTCGTATGCTGAACGGATGATGTTGAGAATATCCGAGTTCATTAATACTTCAGAAGTCTCGGTTTCAAAACGAAAACTTTTGTACACATTAAGAATTTTATCTTTGTTTTTCAGGTCTGTTTCCGACTTGATTTTTTTACTTGAAATTTCGTTCAATAAAGGCAGTAATTTTGCATTGATACCAATAAAATGACGGAGCACAATAGTCGCTTCGTTAATAGCATGAATATCTTTTGAACGAATAATGTAATTGTTGTTAAGTCCTTTTTTCATGAGTACTTGCTTTATTTGATAGACGCAATTTGCCAATTGAAAGTTGGAATGAGTTCACAGCTTTTTAATGAATGATACTTTTTATTGATTAAACGGTCAATTCTGAAAATAGAATAAATGAATTGAGAACAACACGTTCAAACGGATAATTTCGCTTTGAAATATCGTATATTTGTCAAAAAATTCGACTATGCAACTCATAAATGGCAAAGAAACTTCTGATAAAATCAAGATTGAATTAGCAGAGCTGGTTAAAGAACGCAAAGCGAATGGAAAGAAAATTCCTCATTTAGCAGCAATTTTGGTTGGAAATGATGGGGGTTCATTGACGTATGTAAATAATAAAATAAAAGCTTGTGATGCAATTGGTTTTGAAAGCACCTTAATACGTTACGATGATTCTGTTTCAGAAGAGGTGTTGTTGAACCGAGTTTTGGCATTGAATGAAGATAAAAGTATTGATGGATTTATCGTACAATTGCCTCTTCCAAAGCATATTGACGAAACAAAAATTACTTTAGCCATAGATCCAAAAAAAGATGTGGACGGTTTTCATCCAATAAACATAGGAAATATGGTTTTGGATATCCCGGGATTTGTTCCTGCAACTCCAGCTGGTATAGTTGAGCTTTTGAAACGATACACCATTGAAACAGAAGGAAAAAATTGCGTTGTTGTTGGAAGAAGTAATATTGTCGGAACACCTCTTAGTTTATTGCTTAGTAAAAACACGTATCCGGGGAATTGTACCGTCACTTTAGCACATAGTAGAACAAAGAACCTAAAAGAAATTTGTTTGAATGCAGATATTCTTGTAGCTGCCATTGGAAAACCAAATTTTATCAAAGCAGATATGGTGAAAGAGGGCGCAGTTGTTATTGATGTTGGTACTACACGTGTTGATGATGCTTCTCGTGAACGAGGATGGAGACTGGTTGGTGATGTAGATTTTGATGCAGTATCTCAAAAAGTTTCTTATATCACTCCGGTTCCTGGAGGTGTGGGGCCAATGACAATTGCTTCTTTGATGATGAACACGTTGAAAGCAATGGAATTGAAAGGAAAATAACAATGCTTCCTTTTCACAAAGATTTACTGAATCAAGCTAAAACTGAAAAAGATAAATTTCAGAAGTGGATTGGTAAAGCTAAAAAGATGAATAGCAGAGCGTTGGATGAAAATTTTCATAAGCTGCATGATCAAACTTTTCAGAAAATAAATTGCTTAACATGTGCAAATTGTTGCAAAACTACCAGTCCAATTTTTCGAGATGTAGATATTCGAAGACTTTCTAAAAGGTTAAGGATGTCTGAAGCTAAATTCATTGACACATATTTGAAGATAGATGAAGATCAGGATTATGTGTTACAATCTTCACCATGTGCATTTCTAGGAGAGGATAATTATTGCAATGTATATGAAGACAGGCCATTGGCATGTCGAGAATATCCGCATACAAACCGCAAGAATATGTATCAAATTCTCGAATTAACTCGTAAGAACACAGAGGTTTGTCCAGCAGTTTCACAAATTATGTTTGAAATGGTTAAAAAAGTTTGATTTTTAATACAACCTTTTATTAAAAAAAACGTCTAATATGAAGACCTTTCTATAAAATTCATGAATGAAAACTAAGTTTCTCTCTTTTTTTATTGCCCTTTTTTTGGCAGTCTTTTCTTTTGCCCAAAAAGGTAAAAATAGCGCGTACACATCTTCTACTGCCAATGTTATTGTTAATGCATATACATATGTTACTGCAAATATTCCGGTTGGTGCATCTTCTATTCAGGTGAATTCAAATGTATTGACCAACAGTACTTTAGCTACTCCATTAGCAGCAGGTGATTTAATACTGATTATTCAAATGCAAGGCGCAGCAGTGAATATTAGTACAGGACCGGTGGATTGGTGGGGTGGAAATTACACCTTGTCAAGTCAAGCAATGGGTGACTTAGGAAATGAGAGTCTATACATACCAAATTGGGGAGAACTAACAAGTTATCGGGATGCTGGAAATTATGAATTTGCCGAAGTACTTTCTGTAAGTGGTTCAAATACAATTAATTTAAGATGCCCAACCCAAAAGGAATACGAGCAAAATATTCCGGTTGCAGGGTTTGAGTATTTTAATGGACGAATTCAAGTTGTTCGTGTTCCTCGTTTCACTACATTAACGTTAACAAACCCGGCTTCTATTATTGCTAGTCAGTGGAATGGACAAGTTGGAGGAGTAGTTGCATTAGAAGTAGATGGTACCATAAACTTACAAGCTAACACTAGAATTTCTGCTTCCGGATTAGGTTTTAGAGGCGGAAATCTAGATAATGTTTCATCAGGATCAGGAAGTCCTACAGATGTGAATAAACCTGCTTACAATGTCAATCAATTTGGAGCTGAAAAAGGTGAAAGTATTTTTGGGAACATTGCCAATGAATATACACATTACTATTCCATGTATGGAAAAGGAGCTCCTGCAAATGGCGGTGGCGGTGGCGGGCACCAAAATGCAGGTGGTGGCGGTGGTTCCAATGTAGGACCTCAAGCTGGATACACAGGAAAAGGATATCCTGCTGCAGGTTACAATACTTACTGGAATTTAGAGCAAGCAGGTTTAGCGACTACGAATAGCCCAGGTGGAGGAAGAGGCGGTTATTCAGGAGCACAAAGCAATCAAAATCCTAATATTGGCGTAGCTCAATCTGCTTGGCAAGGTAACTTTCGACGTGTGGAAGGTGGGCTTGGAGGTCACCCACTTCAGTATGATGCAAACCGTATTTTTATGGGCGGTGGCGGCGGTGCCGGAGATATGGATAACAATCAAGGTGGTGCCGGTGGTGCCGGTGGAGGAATTGTATTCATACGTGCTTATGGAGCAATTACGGGCTCTGGAACTATAGAAGCCAATGGTGCCAATGGCCAAAACTCCAATCCTTCTGGTGCAACTCCTTCTTCAAATGGCCGTAATGGAATTGATGCAGCAGGCG
>JBDHXR010000123.1:0-7513 GCA_039810825.1 Fluviicola sp. | reverse complement strand
ATTAAAAGGTCAGGGACAAATTTCTGAAATCAATGTTGCAGAAACGTTGAAAGAAGTTCGTAGAGCTCTACTTGATGCCGATGTCAACTTCAAAACAGCTAAAGATTTCACAACCAGAGTGAAAGATAAGGCAATCGGACAAAACGTACTTACGTCCATTTCTCCAAGCCAATTGATGGTAAAAATATGCCATGAAGAGTTGGTTGAATTGATGGGTGGAGATGAGCAAGAAATCAACATACAAGGAAATCCGGGAATCATATTGATGTCAGGACTTCAAGGGTCTGGTAAAACTACTTTTTCTGGGAAGCTTGCCAATTTTATCAAAACCAAGAAAAATAAAAAGCCGTTGTTGGTAGCTTGTGATGTTTATCGTCCTGCAGCGATTGATCAATTGCATGTGCTTGGTGAACAGTTGGGTATCGAAGTATATTCTAGCAAAGAGGAAAAAGATCCTGTTGCAATTGCAACTGCAGCAATTAAACATGCAAAGAGCAACGGATTTCAGGTTGTAATCATCGATACCGCTGGTCGTTTGGCAGTTGACGAAGCCATGATGGCTGAAATTGAGCAAATTAAACTATCCATTAAGCCAACTGAAACGTTGTTTGTAGTTGACTCGATGACTGGTCAAGATGCCGTAAATACTGCTAAAGCGTTTAATGATCGCATTGATTTTGATGGAGTAGTGCTTACCAAATTGGATGGTGATACCAGAGGTGGAGCAGCACTTTCTATCAAATCTGTTGTTGACAAACCCATTAAATTTGTAGGTACAGGAGAGAAAATGGATGCCTTGGATATTTTCTATCCAAAGCGAATGGCAGACCGTATTTTGGGTATGGGAGACGTTGTTTCATTGGTTGAACGAGCGCAAGAGCAGTTTGATGAAGAAGAGGCACGAAAACTTCAACGTAAAATACAGAAAGACCAATTTGATTTCAATGACTTTTTAGCTCAAATCCAGCAAATCAAAAAAATGGGTAACGTAAAAGATTTGATTGGAATGATCCCGGGAATGGGAAAAGCAATGAAAGGAGTTGATGTGCAAGACGATGCTTTCAAACAAGTTGAGGCTATCATTCATTCAATGACTCCGAAAGAACGAAGCAATCCAAATTTAATCAATGTTCAACGAAAAAATAGAATTGCCAAAGGTTCTGGAACCGACATTCAAGAAGTAAACAAATTAATGAAGCAGTTTGAAGATACCAAAAAAATGATGAAAATGATGAGTAACCCTCGTCAGATGGCAAACATGATGAAACAGATGAAAGGGAGAATGTAGGGGGAATGTATGAGTTTCTTTGTAAAACAATTCACTTAAAGCTCCCAAGTTTTTACAATATTAAAAAGAGGCTGTCTCAAAACAATGAGCAGCCTCTTTTTCATTCATTTATCTCAAAGATTAATTTCCTTTAATCTCAAATTCTGTTCTTCTATTTTGTTGCTTGCCATCTTCTGTAGCATTGCTTGCTACTGGCATCGATGAACCGTATCCTTTTGCCGTCATTCGATTGGAGGCTATACCTTTTTGTGCAAGAAATGCCACAACAGCTTCTGCACGGCTCTGAGACAATGATTCATTCAATGAGGCAGAACCGGTGTTGTCTGTATGGCCAGAAATTTCGATTTTCAAATTCGGAACGTCTTTCATTAATTTCACTAATCGATCCAATTCAGCGTTTGATTCCGGACGTAATGTGGATTTATTTACATCAAAGAAAATATTTCGCAATGCGATTTTTGAACCAATCGCAATGTTTTTTAGCTCAATGGTTTTATTCACCAAATTATCGTCTGAACCGTCTGGAATATCAAAGTTTTCTGAGTGAAACAAGTATCCTGGTGCTTTTACAGCAATACCATAATTTTTTCCTGAATTCAATGTGATGATAAATTTACCTGTAGCTGAATTTGTGGTGAATGTCTCAATGACTTTGCCACTTGCGTTATCGGTAATCTCAATTTCTGCTTCAACAGGCTTTCTTGAAATGGCATCAATTGTTATCCCTTTAAATACAGTTAAACTTTTCTTTTTAACTTCTACAGATTTCTCTATGGTATGGTCTTTTACCGGCATAGCAATACTTGCAAGTAAATAGTCTTCTGTTTCCAATATAGGTTTCTTTTCTTCGCCCCAAAATGTTACTTTGTAGATGTCATATCCTCCTTTTCCACCAGCTCTGTTTGAAGAAATGTATGCAAACTTGCCATTTGCAGTTGATGCAAAAAAGAAATCATCGTAAGGTGTGTTTATAGGATAACCCATATTTACAGGTGTTGTCCACTGACCTTGAACCTTTTTTGATACAAAAATGTCATATCCACCCATAGATTCATGTCCTTCTGAAGCTATGTACATGTGAATACCGTCAATGTGGATATAAATAGGTCCATCGTTGAATTTTGAATTTACACCACTCAACATGGTTGCCGTCATATAATCTTGTTTCATTTTATTTTGCATGGCAGAAAACATGATTTCTGAACCATTTTCACGAATGGCATTATCTCTACTGAAATAGATTTTCCATCCATCTTCACTGTATGAAGCATAGCGTTCGTTGTTTTTTTCAGAACTAATGAACAAACTCATTGCTTTTGGTGCAGACCATTCTATGCCTGTTAATTTGGATTCGAAGATATCTGTCTGCCCACCCAATTCGCGGTGAATTAGCATTTTGGTACCATCATAGGATAAACAGTTTGAAATATCATCTTTATCTGAATTGATAGGGCCACGTAATTGTGTTGGGCTAGACCAACCATTATCAAGCAGGGTAGAAGAGTAAATGTCGTAGTCGTATGTGCCTACTTCGTTTGGTTTGTGTCCATTTTCTCTGTTTGAACTTAAGATCATTTCAGAACCATCTGTTGAAATGGAAGGAGCAATATCATCAGCATCTGAGTTTAATGATGCTACATTGTCAACCCAACAACGTACTGGTGAAGCTTCATACTTAATACTCGCATCACATTGTTTAGTTCTTAGATTCACAAATTTCATGAATTCGTCTGCCTTTTTATACTCATTTTGAAAAGTGAGGTACAATGCTTTTGCTTCCTTGTATTTTCCTTCTAATTGCTTAGCATAGCCAAGGTAATAGGTTAAAAAAGGATCACATGCCGGGTCTAGTTTTTGAGCTGCTAAAAAATAGGGGATTGATTTTGACGGATTGCTGGAATTTGCGTAACAAACACCTATCTTGTAATTCAACAAAGCATTGTTTGGATTGAATTTTTGTGCCAGTTCAAATTGCGCCAGTGCTTTTAGGAAATTGTTTCCGTAATCTTGTACTGCAAAAACTGCCGCTACCCCAAGTTTAAATGGAATTTCTCCATTTTCTAAAGCTGTGGTAGCACTTTTTAAACCTTCTTTATCGTCTTTAAAATTCGCTGCTTTGAAATCAATATTCTGTGAATAGGATACAGCTGAAATGAATAATGTAATTATTAAGATTAATTTTTTCATGATTTTTCGTTAATTAGTTGCTACAATTTCCACTGTATAATTTTTTTCCTTCTGCAGAACCCATGTTGTCTGCTTTCTTCCAATCTTCACACGCATCATCAGCTTTGCGAAGCATTTCTCTTGCCATACCTCTGTTTACAAAAGCAGCTGTGTGGTTAGGATCCCATTCAATAGCTTTAGTAGCATATTCTTCAGCACGTTTGAAATCTTTTCTTTTGTAATAAATACCAGATAGATTACTCGCTGCTGCAGCATATTTTGGATTTATCTGTAAGGCTTTTTCAAAGTCTTTTATGGCATCGTCTAAACTTCCCTTTTCAACTAAAACCACTCCTCTGTTGTTATACGCTAGAGCAAAATTTTGATCCACAGAAATCGCTCTGTTGAATGCTAAAAGTGCGCCAGGGATATCCTTCATTTTCTTCTTCGTCGTTCCAACGTTGTTTAGCACAAACGCTAAATTTGGGTTTTTTCTTAAAGCTGTTTCATAATCTTCTATGGCTTTTGGATAATTCCCCAACATCCGATAACAGCTTCCACGATCGTTGTAATACATGGGGTCATTTGGAGATAGTTCAATCGATTTTGTAAAGAAATTTATGGCAGCATTGTAATCTTCTTGTAAAAAACGCAAAGTTCCATAGTTGTAATAGGCTTTTGAATTTGCAGGATCCAATTTAATTGCATAATCGTAATCTTTTTCAGAAGAAATGTAATCATTTTGACCTTGATAAGCTCTACCACGTTGAAAATACGCTTTCGAATAGGTTCCTTGTTTTGAAATTAAATCTGTAAATGTTTGTATAGCTTCTTTATATAAGTCAGCCTCAATTTCTGCTACTCCCTTATTGTAGTATGCAGCGGTGAAATTAGGGTCAGATTTAATAGACGTATTAAAAGCTGAAATTGCTTCCTTGAATTTTTTTTGCCCGTATAGCTCTATTCCTTTATTGTATGCTTCTTGGCTAGCGGCAATAGCGGCATTACTTTGATTTAATTTTGTGATCGAATCACGGTATTGCTTTTCACGTGGTGTTAATTCATCTGCTTGTGAGAATACAGTGAATTGTAACAAAAGCGAAACAGCAAGCAATAAATTAGTTTTTATCATAGCGTTATTAGTTTGTTTGAGGTCTGAAATTAATGAAAAATCATTTCCTCGTTGAAAGAATTTATTAACACTTCTGTTTTATTGCTGTGAAAAATGAAAATTTCGTATTTTCGTCATCACAAAAATTCTTGGAAACTAACTAATTTTTAAAATGACTATCAAAGACGCATATATAGTAGAAGGAGTAAGAACTGCAATTGGAAATTTTCGAGGTACACTTTCCGGTGTGCGCACAGATGATTTAGCAGCAGTTGCGCTTTCAGAATTGTTGAAAAAAGTACCAAACCTTGACCCCAATGCAATCGAGGATGTGATTTTAGGCTGTGCAAATCAAGCCGGCGAAGACAATAGAAATGTTGCAAGAATGGCTTTATTGTTAGCAGGGTATCCAATCAGCGTTGGCGGTGAAACCGTTAATCGTTTGTGTGCATCAGGTATGGCGGCTGTTGTGAATTGTGCTCGTTCTATTCAAGTTGGGTCGGGAGATATCTTTGTAGCAGGTGGTGTTGAAAACATGACACGTGGGCCGTGGGTGCTTTCAAAATCTGCAATACCTTTTGGTAAAGATCAAGAATTATTTGATTCTTCATTTGGATGGCGTTTCATAAACCCGAAAATGCATGAAATTTACGGTACTGATGCTATGGGTACTACAGCTGAAAACCTCGCAGAATTGTATAACATTTCACGCGAAGATCAAGATAAATTTGCATTATGGTCTCAAGAAAAAGCTACGAATGCTCGATTAAAGGGTTTTTTTTCAGAGGAAATTGTTTCAGTACTTATTCCTAGAAAAAAACAAGATCCCATCGTGTTCAATGAAGATGAGTTTATTAAACCTTCCACAACAATAGATGGTTTAAGTGGATTAAAACCGGCATTTAAGAAAGAAGGCACCGTTACTGCTGGCAATGCGTCTGGATTGAATGATGGCGCCGCTGCAGTATTAATGGCTTCTGAAAATGGCTTGAAACAAAACAATTTGACTCCTAAAGCGCGAATTGTTTCTGCAGCTGTGGCTGGTGTAGAACCAAGAATAATGGGTATTGGACCTGTTGAGGCAACTCATAAAGCTTTGAAACAAGCCGGATTAACTATAGATCAAATGGACGTGATTGAATTGAATGAAGCTTTTGCTGCTCAGTCATTGGCTTGCACTCGTAAACTAGGTTTGGAGGATAATGATACACGCATTAATCCCAATGGTGGTGCAATTGCTCTTGGTCATCCACTTGGTGTGTCTGGTACGCGTATTTTGCTTGCGGCTGCTAATCAGTTGAAACGAACAGGAGGGAAATATGCTCTTGCAACAATGTGCATTGGTGTGGGACAAGGTTATGCGTGTATTATAGAACGCTCATAATCCAACCTTTTCTATTGTTCCGTATCAATGTATTGTCTATGAAAAGAATTTCATTTTTATTTTTCTTGTTGTCACTTTCACTTTTTTCGTGTAAAAAGCGAAATAAAGCTTTTTGGGAAACAGATTGGAAAGCTCCTTTGATTCATGATAGTTTGACGCTCGAAAACTTATTGCCTGATTCTGTGTTGGTTGTAAATAGTGGAAATTATGAAATCAATGTAAATCGTTCTGTTTTTGAATTCAAATTAAGTGATTTTGTAGAATTACCGGATACTACCATCAATCATAAATTCAACATGTCGGTTAACCTTACAGTTCCACCGGGAACGTCCTTTGTAAATAACAACAAAGAACACGTTATTGAAATGCCAGACGGAATACAATTGAAGAAAATTAAAGTAAAAAAAGGTGGTGTTGAGTTAAAAGTGTTTAACCCAATAGGCACAAAAACAAACTTTGAAATTCAATTGCCGGGTGTCACTTTAAACGGGCAAACGTTGGTGAAATATTTCACAGCTTCTGCTGGTTCTGTAGCTTCGCCTTCCGTATCATCTGGGTTTGTTGATTTGAGTGGTTATGAATTGGATTTGACTGGTCAAAATGGCACTTCATTTAATCGTATTCAATCAGTGTTGAAAGTTACTTCTGATGCAGCTGGACCAACAGTTTCAGTTTACACAACAGATACAATACTCTTTCAATTCAAAATGGAAAACATTTCACTTGATTATGCACGTGGATATTTTGGGAATAAACTAGTTTCAGATTCAATTAGTGCGAACATTCAAGTGTTGAACAATTTTACAACCGGCTTATTGGATGTGGATGCATTGAATATGAATTTAACCATTGAAAATGGCTTGAAGATGAATGGAAAATTTAAGTTGAATGCTCTGAAAAATATTAATTATTCAGGTAATTCAGTTTCTTTGTCTCATCCAAACATCGGTGTGTGGAACAATATCAATGCAGCTACAGGGTCAAACGGAAACATTACTCCAAGTAATCTGATGTGGAATTTTACTCCGTTGAACAGTAATTTAGAACAATATATTGAAAACCATGGTGCAACCAATCGTATAGATTTTCAATTACAATTAAACCCATGGGGAAATGTTTCCGGAGGTTGGGATGAAATTTATGATGAATTTCCATTGCGAGTAAAATTGCAAGGGGTTTTTCCGTTGAATATAGGCATGAGTGATTTAATTTTTCAAGATACCTTTGATTTGAAATTGGTAAACGACAGTGAGAAAACACATGTGAAATCTGGTCAATTGTGGATCAATGCAACCAATGCTTTTCCTTTTGAAGGGAAAATTGATTTGATAATGCTTGACGCAAACAATCAAGTGATAGATGTTGTTTCAGGCACATCTCCGATTGAAAGTGGAGCAATGGGAATTCAACAAAATGGCATTTATCAGAAAAAATCTGAAGTGTTTTTTCCTGTTTCAGCAACTTTAGCAAGCAATATTGGAAATGTAAAACACTGTGTTGTAAAATTGAAGTTAAATTCATACAATGCTAGTGGACAAAACGTTAAAGTTTCAATTCCTGAGAA
>JBDHXR010000122.1:0-7635 GCA_039810825.1 Fluviicola sp. | reverse complement strand
CCAAACATGCTTCCTTTGTATGCATTGAAAACTTCATCGGTATTTACAAAATCATGAATCAGCTCCATGGTTAATACGTTTGCAGAAACTTGCGCATTGTCAACATCTTCCAATAAAGGCATGATAACTTCGTACCCTTTTTTATACGCTTCATTCAAGTTTATTTGGTAGGTGAAGAAACCAGAATTTGATTGAGGGATATATTTCAATACATTTTTATCAAATTTTGCGCTGTTTAGTTTTTGGTAGATGCTGCCCAATTCTTCACCATAATTTGCTTCTATTTTTAAGTCAACAGATTTTTCATTTAACACAATATCGCCAAGCATAATGTTTCCTGTGTATAGTTTGCTAATATCAGAATACAAGGAAGGCAGAATAGTTTGTAGATTAAACAATCCCGATGAATTTTTTAAATTTCTGCTGTTGTCTGAATAGAAAATACCATCCGAAGAGTGTGTTAATTGTGTTGCAAATTGAGGGGCAACAGATTTCAGATTGATGTTTTTTGCAAAGATTTCTTCAGCTATCAATTGCAGTCTTTGGTGAGCCAATTCGTATTCTAAGCTGTCTCTTAAATCATAGTAATTTTGATAATTCAAATCATTTAAACTATCTGCAGGCACTTCATCTTCTGGATTTACGTATGCTTCAGGTTCTTCGGTAAATTGTTCTCCATCAACATCGTCATATTCTTCAATGGGATAATCTTCTATCCACGGAAGCTCGTATCCTCTTGCAGTCCAAATAGAATCGGTAAGTTCAGTTAGTTTACTTTGATCACTGTCAATACGAATCAGTAGAGCAACTTTATCTTTGATGATGAGGTGGTTGAAGTAATTGTTGTAGTACTCAGTTCCAGAAACAAAGCTTTCCATTTTGTCAAAATCATCAAAGATGCCAAACAACTTGCTTTTATTTTCTATTCCAAAAGTAAAGCCTGAAAGTTCGAAATAAGGGTTTTTACCGTAAAAGATATTCAATTTTTGATTGAAATCTATTCCAGAATCTTTCAGTGTTTTGCCTTGTGTAGAGCCGTCAAACAATTCAGATTGCAATTCAGTCATAAAGTCATAAGAAATCAAAGTGTCCATTGGAACTTTGTGCAACAAGGACATGTTGTTTAAGCTGAAAACAATCACAGCATCTTGTGGAATGATATCTTCAGACTTTTGAGCAAAGCTCGAAAATCCGAGTAGTAGAAGTGGGGTGATGTATTTTAGTTTCATGGAGTCTTTCTTATATGTTACGAAATTAGAACCTATTTTAATATATTGAATGAATTGAAACCCAAAAAGGGTTAATATTTTGCAATTAACAGTCAAAAAGTTGATAAGTGTTTGATTTTTAGTTCGCAACTTGTATGGTGCTTTTCATTACTGTTGGGTTTGTTGCAACATTGTATGTGTTAGATTTAATTAACACAGCAGTTTTTGAAGGTGAAATTAACGCTTCAGAATTGTCGCATTTAATCACCGCTTTATCAAACCTAGAGACTGCGTTGTATTTGCCTTCTTTCAGTTTTTCCTGATCTTCAGGTTTCAACTTTAGCACAAAATTTTTAAAATTTGGGATAGACCTTACCAAGTTTTTCCCATCCCAAGTAAGCCAACTTTCATTCAAAGAAGGGTCGTTTTTATCTTCAATGTTTTCTTTTACAATTTCTTTAATTCCTTCTTGTAAAGCTGCCACACTTTCAAAGTCTAAACTTATTTTAAACAAAAAATCATCGTAATTCGCATCCACTTTTACATTTGAGATTCCGTCTTTATCTTCTAATTTCTTGCGGTACTCTTCTATACGTTCTTTTATTTCTGGAAGTTTTGGAACGCGTTTTCCGTCAACACTATCAAGGGCTAAAATAGAGTTTATTTTCACCTTACTTGCGCTTAAATTCACAGTGTATTTGTATGTGCCACTGCCATCTGTATGGATAATTATTTCATCAAAAATATCTACACAAGAACCGAAAATAAGGCACAAAGAAAGAATATATAAAATTCTCATTAGTTAATTGGTTTCGTTATACAAAGGTAATCAATGTACTACATCAAATACAATACCAACGAATAATTAATACCTGCTATTGAATAAAAACAGATGAATTTTCTGTAATTTCTAAAGAAGCTTCTTTGCCCAATACATAGGTTCTGTTGTCTGGAATATGCCCAACCGGCGCATTGAATGCAATTGGGATTTTTCGATATTGGGTGTGCTTTAACACCAATTCTTCAATTGTGTAGTTTGTTGCAATTGCTGTGTCTTTCATATCGGTCATGCCACCAACGATCAATCCGCCTATTTTATCCCACACACCGGCATACTTAAAGGCATAAAACATGCGGTCAATATGGTAATATTGCTCTCCAACATCTTCTATAAACAAAATGCAATTTTCAAAATTTGGACAGTATTTAGTGCCCAGAAGTGCGTAAATCAGTGATAAATTTCCACCTATCACATTGCCTTTAGTCTTTCCTAATTTGTTAGAAGATGAACTTTCCCATTCATAAACATTTGCTTCGCCTTTTAGCACACGAATCATTGATTTCAGTGCTTCTTCAGTGTTTTCATTAAAGTTTAAAGGCATGGTTGAATGTGCACTTTGGATGCCGAGTTTATTTGCTAATAAATGAAAATAGGTAATATCAGAAAATCCTACTATCCACTTGGGTTCTCGCAATAAATTTGCCCAATTAACTCGGTCAAAAAGATGAATAGATCCGTATCCACCGCGGTTGCAAACGATTGCTTTCACTTCCGGATGGTCAAGAGCCTGTTGAAAATCTGAAGCACGTTCTTCTTCTGTTCCAGAAAAATAGGTATTTTGGCCTGCAGCATGTTCTCCTACCCAAATACGAAAGCCTTGATTTTCCAAATAGTTTTTTGCAAATTCAATATAAGCAGATTCTATTGCTTTCGCTGGAGAAACCAAAGCAATCAAGTCGCCTTTTTGAAGTGATTGGGGAATAAGCATGCTGTTTGTTTCAATCAAAATTAGTTTTCTTGCTTGAATTACCGCAATATTCAGGTAGTATTTTTTCCAACTTTCGTCTTTTCATTATCTTTGCCATTGTTTTTCATATTCCAAAAAAATTAGCACCAATAAAAATGAGTCAGAAGTACAAAGAATATTCCGGTTTGAATTTGCCAAATGTGGCCCAATCAGTTCTTGAGAAATGGAAAAAAGAACAGATTTTCGAGGCTTCTGTTTCATCTCGTGAAGGCAATGAACCTTTTGTTTTTTTTGAAGGACCTCCATCTGCTAATGGTTTGCCTGGAATTCATCACGTTATGGCCAGATCTATCAAGGATATTTTTTGCCGGTATCAGACTTTGAAAGGGAAGCAAGTAAAAAGAAAAGCAGGCTGGGACACGCATGGTTTGCCAGTAGAATTAGGTGTTGAAAAGGAATTGGGAATTTCTAAAGAAGATATTGGTAAAAAAATTACTGTTGAGGAATACAATAAAGCGTGCAGAGAAACCGTGATGCGCTATACCGATGTTTGGAATAGATTGACAGAACAGATGGGATATTGGGTGGACATGGAAAACCCTTACATCACCTATGAATCTAAATACATGGAATCTGTTTGGTGGTTATTGGGTCAATTGTTTGAAAAGAATTTACTTTACAAAGGATATACAATTCAACCTTATTCACCAGCAGCAGGTACAGGATTATCTTCACACGAACTGAACCAACCTGGCTGTTACCGGGATGTGAAAGACACTACAGTGGTTGCACAATTTAAAATCAATTCCTCTTCTGTTTCTCCTTTTGGCAATGCGGGAAGTCATTTTCAAGAAAATGCATATTTCTTAGCATGGACAACTACACCTTGGACGCTTCCTTCGAATACTGCCTTGTGTGTTGGCCCATCAATTTCATATTCGCTTGTAGAAACATTTAATGTATATACACATGAGCGTATTCAAGTAGTGTTGGCTACAGATTTGTTATCAAAACATTTTGGCAAGGGATATGAGCAAAAAGAAGAACTTTCTGAATTAAAAGCGTATGATAATTCTGGGAAGAATATTCCATTTGTGGTCTTAGGTTCTTGTGTTGGGAAAGATTTGGTTGGAATACCTTATCAGCAATTGATAAGCGGAGCATTGCCTTATGAGAATACAAATCAAGCATTTCAGGTGATTGCAGGAGATTTTGTAACTACCTCAGACGGAACCGGGATTGTACACATTGCACCAACTTTCGGAGCCGATGATGCTAAAGTGGCAAAAGATGCGGGAGTTCCTGCAATGTTGGTTCTTGATGAGAATGGAAACCCAGTTCCATTGGTAGATTTAAGAGGAAGATTTAGAAAAGAAGTAAATGATGATGTGTTTGGTTTTGCAGGAGAATACGTTAAATCAGAGTATTTATCAGACGTTGAAAAAGCTTCCGAACTTGAAAAACAACGGGTACAACTAAAACACATTATTCCCGATTTAAAAAGTTACCTATCCGTTGATGAGCGAATTACACTTAAGTTAAAACTAGAAAACAAGGCGTTTAAGATTGAAAAATACGAGCACAGTTACCCACATTGTTGGCGCACAGACAAACCTGTTTTGTATTACCCCTTAGATTCATGGTTTATCCGGGTAACAGATGTGAAAAATCGAATGATTGCCTTAAATGACACTATTAACTGGAAGCCTGCTTCTACAGGAAGTGGACGTTTTGGAGAATGGTTGAAAAATGCAAACGATTGGAATCTTTCGCGCTCTAGATATTGGGGGATTCCAATCCCAATTTGGTCAACAGAAGAGGGTGATGAACGTATATGTATATCATCGATTGAGCAATTGAAAACCGAATGTGATAAATCTGTAAAAGCGGGTTTCATGCAAGCAAATCCTTTGGCTCAATTTGTACCGAATGATTTTTCAGATTCAAATTACAAGCTAGTTGATCTCCATAAAAACTATGTGGATTCAATCATACTTGTTTCAGAAAGTGGCAAGGCTATGAAGCGCGAAAGCGATTTAATAGACGTTTGGTTTGATTCAGGTTCTATGCCTTATGCGCAATGGCATTATCCTTTTGAAAACAAGGAACTTATTGATAATGCAAAAGCCTATCCTGCAGATTTTATTGCAGAGGGAGTCGATCAAACACGTGGATGGTTTTATACGTTGCATGCCATTGCAACCATGTGTTTTGATTCTGTTGCCTTTAAAAATGTGGTTTCAAACGGTTTGGTTTTGGATAAAAACGGGCAAAAAATGTCAAAAAGGCTCGGAAATGCTGTTGATCCATTTGAAACGTTGTCAAAATATGGCCCTGATGCTACGCGTTGGTACATGATCACGAATGCTCAACCATGGGACAATTTAAAGTTTGATGTTGATGGAATTACCGAGGTACAACGTAAATTTTTTGGAACACTCTACAATACGTATTCATTTTTTGGCTTATACGCCAATATTGATGGGTTTTCGTATAAAGAAGCAAATGTACCTTTTCAGGAAAGACCAGAAATTGACCGCTGGATACTCTCCAAATTAAATTCGTTACTATTAGCAGTAGATGAGGCATATTCAGAATTTGAGCCTACAAAAGCAGGTAGATTGATTCAAGAATTTGTTAGTGAACAACTTTCAAATTGGTATGTTCGCTTGTGTAGAAGAAGATTTTGGAAAGGAGAATATACAACAGATAAAATTTCAGCTTATCAAACCTTGTACACCTGTTTAGAAACGATTTCCATTATTGGTTCACCAATTGCTCCTTTTTATTTGGATCAATTGTTCAACGATTTGAATCAAATTACTTTGCGCCATTCTGCAACATCTGTTCATTTGGCAAATTTTCCGAAAGCAGATAAAGCAATGATTGACTTAGATTTAGAGAATCAAATGGATATTGCTCAACACGTATCGTCATTGGTGTTGGCACTTCGCAAAAAAGAAAAAATACGTGTAAGGCAGCCACTTCAAAAGATTATGATTCCTGTGTTAAATGAAAAGTTTGCACAAAATTTAAAGCATGTTCAAGAATTGATTCTCTCTGAGGTGAATGTGAAAGAATTGGAATTGTTGGATGCTAACAATTCCATATTTGTAAAATCCATTAAGCCAAATTTCAAAACAATTGGACCTAAATATGGGAAACAAATGAAAGCAATTGCAACATTGGTAGCTGCATTTACGAGTTCAGACATTGGTTTAGTTGAAGCCAATGCAGGTTGGTCTGGCACGATTGATGGGCAGTTGATAGAATTAACCTCAGAAGATTTTGAAATACGAGCAGAAGAAATACCTGGTTGGGTTGTAGCTTCAGAAAATGGAATTACTGTTGCCCTAGACAATACAATTTCAGAATCACTGCGTATGGAGGGCGTGGCAAGAGAATTGGTGAATAGAGTACAAAATTTAAGAAAAGACTCTGGCCTAGAGGTTACAGACCGTATCATGTTGTCTGTAGACACTTCAGAAGGTATCCGCAAAGCAATTAGCACCAATAAACAGTACATCTGCAATGAAGTTTTGGCATTAGACATTAAATTTGAACATCTAACAGCAGAAGCGTTGGTGGTAGATTTAGAGGAAGAAGCCGACGCAAAAATTCTACTTGTAAAAAGTTAATTACAATCTTTTATTAGATAAGAATGGGTTGTTAATTAGAACAGATTAACTTATCTAAGGCATAAAAAATAGTCGTTTTTTATAGAAATCGGAAAAAGCATGAATGAAGTTGACTTAGTTGACTGATTTTAAGGGAGATAATCGTTTTTAACGGTTAACTCTAGATTTATATTTTTATGTTTTATTCTAAATATGAAGTGCTTTAAAACTAGTAGTAGTAAGGGGATAAGTGTTTTTAACGGTTAATTTTCATAACCACTTGTTTATGTCGTAAAAATTGTTATTTTATTTCTCACTAAATAACTTCATAAAAGTAGATACCCAGGTTTATCAGTTTCAAGTTTATTGAATTACACAAAGATTATTTTGTAAAACCTGCTTATCCTAGTTAACAATTTCTTCATTTTATCATAATTTCATCATAACACCCCGCTTTTGAATTCACTTCAACTTTGTATCAGTTTAAAAAAATGATAAAAATGAAAACAACAAAATTGAAGATTGGAATGTTGTTAATTGGTTCGGTTGTGTTATTAGGAACCTCTTCGTGTAAAAAAGAAGGTTGCACAGATAGTACTGCAACAAATTACAGCAAAAAAGCAAAAAAAGATGATGGTTCATGTGTTTATGAGCCAAAAGCAGAAGAGAATGTAATTAATGTAACTGGAAACATTACATCAAATACAGCTTGGGAAACTGGTAAAACGTATGTTCTAACTAGTAGAATTACAGTAGTTAGCGGAATTAGTTTAACAATCCAACCAGGGGTAATAATAAAAGGTGAGGCAGGCACAGGAGCAAATGCTACAGCTTTAATTATTGCAAGAGGTGCAAAAATTTATGCGAATGGAACAGCAACTCAACCAATTATTTTTACATCTGTAGCAGATGAAATTAAACCAGGACAAATAGCAAGTCCAAACTTAGAGCCTACAATGAACGGCTTGTGGGGTGGTTTGTTAATTTTAGGAAATGCACCCATTTCAGCAGATTCAGAAACAGCTCAAATTGAAGGGATCCCTGCTTCAGATCCAAATGGAC
>JBDHXR010000121.1:0-7670 GCA_039810825.1 Fluviicola sp. | reverse complement strand
TGAAAACCCTATCTTGTCTAACTTTAAAGAAGGACTTTCGATTCTTGAATACTTTATCTCTACACACGGTGCTCGTAAAGGTTTGGCCGATACGGCTTTGAAAACTGCCGATGCGGGTTACTTAACTCGTCGTTTAGTTGACGTTGCACAAGATGTTGTAATCAATGAAGAAGATTGTGGAACATTGAGAGGATTGGTAGTAACTGCATTCAAAAAGAATGATGAAGTTGTTGAACCATTATTTGATAGAATTTTGGGAAGAACTTCAGTTCATGATATTTACAATCCAGAAACAGACGAATTGATTGTTGCTGCTGGTGAATTGATCACTGAAGTAGTAGGAGCAAAAATAGATGAAGCAGGAATTGAAGAAGTTGAAATTCGCTCAGTACTTACTTGTGAAATGCGTAGAGGTGTTTGTGCAAAATGTTACGGACGTAACTTGGCAACGCACCGAATGACACAAAATGGAGATGCTGTAGGTGTTATCGCTGCTCAATCAATCGGTGAACCAGGTACTCAGTTAACGTTACGTACGTTCCACGTTGGGGGTACTGCTTCTAACATCGCTGACGTATCTGATATGAAAGCCAAGGCAAGTGGCAACTTGGAAATCGACGAATTGCGTACGATTTCACATAAAACAAAAGATGGTGTAAAAATTATCGTGGTTGGACGTTCTGCTGAATTGAAAATTGTTGATCCTAAATCTGGTGCAATTTTAATGAATGCAAACATTCCTTATGGTTCAGAAATGATGATTGAAAACCAAAAGACAATCAAAAAAGGAGATGTAATTTGTCGTTGGGACCCTTACAATGCCTTGATTATTTCTGAGGTTTCTGGTAAAGTTGTTTTTGAAAATATCATCGAAGGAGTTACTTTCCGCGAAGAAGTGGATGAGCAAACAGGATTTACGGAAAAAGTAATTATCGAATCTCGTGATAAAAAGAAAAACCCAGCAATTCACATCGTTCACCCTAAAACAAAAGAAGTATTACGCGAATACAGTATTCCAGTAAACTCTCACGTTTCTGTGAGCGAAGGTGATTCAATTGAAGAAGGTATTACCTTGGTTAAAATACCACGTGTTGCTGGTAAAACTGGGGATATCACAGGTGGTCTTCCTCGTGTAACGGAGTTATTTGAAGCAAGAAACCCATCAAACCCTGCAGTAGTTTCTGAAATTGACGGAATTGTAGATTTTGGTAAAATAAAGCGTGGTAACCGTGAAGTTCAGGTAACTTCTCGTAATGGTGAAGTAAGAAAATACTTAATTCCTCTTTCCAAGCATATTTTGGTACAAGAAAATGACTTCGTTCGTGCTGGTCAACCAATGTCTGATGGTGCAATTACACCAAATGATATATTAAATATTCAAGGGCCTACAAAAGTACAAGAGTATATCGTTAATGAAATTCAAGAAGTATATCGACTTCAAGGGGTGAAAATTAATGATAAACATTTCGAAGTTATTGTTCGCCAAATGATGTTGAAAGTTGAGATTGTTGATCAAGGAGATACACATTTCTTAGAAGGACAGTCTGTGCATAAAGCTGATTTTATGGAAGCAAATGACGCTATCTATGGAATGAAGATTATTGTTGACGCTGGTGAATCCACTGAATTGCGCGCAGGGCAAATTGTTACAGCTCGTAAGTTAAGAGATGAAAACTCGCAATTGAAACGTGCTGACAAGAAGTTGGTTGAAGCAAGAGACGCTGTTCCAGCTACTTCAACACCATTGTTGCAAGGTATCACACGTGCTTCTCTTCAAACTCAATCGTTTATTTCTGCTGCTTCCTTCCAGGAAACAACAAAAGTGTTGAATGAGGCTGCAATCTCTGGTAAGGAAGATTACTTATTAGGATTGAAAGAAAACGTAATTGTTGGGCATCTAATTCCTGCAGGTACAGGTGTTCGCAATTTCCAAAATGTTATTGTTGCCGGAAAAGAAGAATTGGAATCAATCTCTGAATAGAAAGCATCAAGATATAGATGAAGAGTTGTCAGCTTTGGCAACTCTTTTTTTATTTCCTTTTTTTTACGTTGATAAACAATACTGCAAGAATTCCTAACACCCCTCCAATTTGAGTGTGAAGCTGGATATGCTCACCTAGCAATACGGATGAAAATATTGCAGCACTTAAAGGCACAATAAAAATATAACTGCTCGCTTTTTCTGCACCAATTTTTGCAGTGGAAAAGAAAAAAACAGTTGTAGCCAGAGTTGTTGTTATTACACTTGAAAAAAATACATTCCCCCAAAATTTGATTTCAGATGATTGACTCATTTTGATAACTTCAGTAAAATCACTAAATGGAATTAACGCAACAAGTGTTACCACATACATCCACCAAGAATAAGCAATTGGTGAACCATATTTTTGAGCTTGAGAAGTAAACTTACTAATTGAGGCCCAAACAAAAGCACAAAGTAAAAAAAGTAAATTCCCTATGTTAGAAAACAAGTGTGTGTTTCCCCATACTTCAATCAAAGTAAGTCCGGCAAATAATCCAATGATCAAGCCAATCGTTTCGTTTTTTCGTGGAGCTCTCCAGTCAACAAATGCTCCTATAGTATATGCAAAAATAGGATTGAGTGTAGTTACTAATACTCCGCCAGCGCCTGAACTACCATGATTCAATCCTTCTAAGAAAGCATAATTGTATAGAGCCATTAATAAACCAGAAATCGCAACGAATATCCATCCTTTTCTTTTGATTTTCAAGTTAATACCTAGCATTGGAAAAACGATAGCTAAGCTTAGAACAACAAAGACATAACGATATATCCCTAAATCTACAGCTGAGCCATATTGTGTGAGTACTTTATTTACAGGCCAACTTATTCCCCAAATAATCATGCTAGCAATCACTAATATCACTAAGCCAGAATGCTTTTTGCTCGTTTTTTTCACAGTGCAAAAATAAGTATATTTACTCCGTTAGTAAGTTTTATAAAAAACCTTTCTTATTTTAGCTATATGGAAAATAATGACAACCAAATAAATATTGAATTAAACGAAGAAATAGCAGAAGGAGTCTATTCTAACCTTGCAATTATCACACATTCTCAAGCAGAATTTATCGTCGATTTTGTGCAAATGATGCCTGGAATGCCAAAAGCAAGAGTTCGTTCACGTGTAATCATGTCACCACAAAATGCCAAACGTTTGATGCATGCATTGATTGACAATGTTCAGAAATTTGAGCAAGTTAATGGACACATTTCAGACACTGATAATACTCCAATTCCACCTATAAATTTTAGTGGAACAACAAATCAAGCGTAACTTTTGTTCACGTATTTGTTTAAAAGAGAGCAGGTATGATACAAATTTTCAGCTATTTTCAATAAAATAGTTGTACTATTCGTTTAACCTGCTATTTTTGTAAAAAGCTTTTGGATGACGGCCAATATTAAATCTTTAATCGAACAAATAAGCGAAAAATCACGGTCGCTACATCAGTTATTGGTGATAGAGCGTGAGCGTGCCAGTTCTTTTGAAGTTGAAATTAATCGTCTTCGGGATGAAAATTCTGCACTTTTGGATAAACAAGAAGTTTTATCACAAGAAGTTCATTCTTTGAAAACCGAAATTAGCCAACAAAATAGTATGAACAACGAGGTCGCTGATGTTAAATCAAACGATTTAAGGATAGACTCGTTGGTTCGGGAAATTGATTTTTGTATTCAACAATTAAAAATAGCAAATGAATAAGGTGTCATTGAAAGTTGTGGTTGCTGGAAGAACATATCCGCTTACTGTTCAAGAAACAGAAGTGGGCCGTGTGCAGTCAGCCGCAGATGACATAAATAAGGCGATTAAGCAATTGCAAGAAAATTTTGCAGTAAAAGACATGCAAGATTTATTAGCAATGACAGCCTTGCAATTGGCTACAAAGTCTGGGAAAAACACGGGTTCAAACCCTGGTTCCTCTCCAGATTTATCAGAAGTAACAACTTCATTGGAAGAATTGTTGAAACAACTAGAAGGGATGAATTAATACTATTTGTCGGCTTTCCATGAGCATTAAATATATAATGTACTATGGTAAATGGAGTAATTGGAGCCTTAGTTGGATTAATTGGTGGTGGAGCAATCATCTACACAATCCAAAACACTGTGCTCAAAAAGAAAAAAATTCAACTTATAAAAGAAGCTGAACAAGAAGGGGAATCGATTAAAAAAGAAAAGATTCTTCAAGCTAAAGAACGCTTTTTGAAATTGAAAGAAGAACACGAAGAATCTGTAAAAGAACGTGAAAGAAGGATGCAGTCCTTTGAAGATAAAGCAAAAAGCAGAGAAAAACAGCTGAATCAAAAAATCGAAGAAGTTTCTCGAAAAGAAAAAGAGACAGAGCGTATTCAAACAGACTTGCAGAGTAAATTGGAAGCCAATGACCTGCGTCATCAAGAATTGGATAAGATGCATCAAAAACGTGTTGCTGAACTTACCAAAATTACCGGTATGTCGGTTGAAGATGCAAAAAATTTATTGATGGAATCATTGAAAGATGAGGCGAGAACTGCAGCGATGGTTCACATCAAAGAAATCACTGAAGAAGCAAAATTAAATGCAAATCGTGAAGCAAAAAGAATTGTTATTCAAACGATTCAACGAGTAGCTTCTGAACAAGCGGTAGAAAATGCAGTTTCTGTTTTCAATATTGAAACAGACGAAGTGAAAGGTAGAATTATTGGTAGAGAAGGTCGAAACATTAGAGCGCTTGAAGCTGCAACTGGTGTTGAAATTATAGTTGATGATACGCCAGAAGCAATCATCCTTTCTTGCTTCGATCCAATACGAAGAGAAATAGCTCGACTTGCCTTGCATCAATTGGTGTCTGATGGACGTATTCACCCTGCCAGAATTGAAGAAGTTGTATCTAAAACTAAAAAATCTCTAGAAGAGGAGATCATTGAAACTGGAAGAAGAACGTGTATTGATTTAGGTATACATGGTTTACATCCTGAATTAATACGCATGGTTGGACGTATGAAATACCGTTCATCTTATGGACAAAATCTTCTACAACACAGCCGTGAAGTAGCAAACATGTGTGCGATCATGGCTTCTGAATTTGGCTTAAATCCAAAAGTGGCTAAACGTGCTGGTTTGCTTCATGATATTGGAAAAGTTCCAGATGAAGAACCTGAATTGCCACACGCTATTTTAGGGATGAAGATTGCTGAAAAATACGGCGAAAAACCAGATGTTTTGAATGCAATTGGAGCTCACCATGATGAAATTGAAATGACAACATTGATTTCACCTATTGTTCAGATTTGTGATGCGATTTCGGGTGCAAGACCAGGTGCTCGTCGTGAAATGGTTGAGTCTTATATCAAGCGAATCAAAGATTTAGAGAATTTAGCTCTTTCATACGAGGGTGTTGAGTCTGCATACGCAATTCAAGCTGGTCGTGAACTTCGCGTATTGGTGGAAAGTGAAAAAGTGACAGACTTACGTGCCGAAGAATTGTCTTTTATTATTTCTCAGAAGATACAAACCGAAATGACTTATCCGGGGCAAGTGAAAGTAACTGTGATTCGAGAAAAACGAGCAGTGAATTACGCAAAATAATATCAATGAATTATACCGAGGTTTCTAAAGCTCTCAACGGAAAGAAGGTACTTATCACCGGTGGCGCTGGATTCATCGGTTCTACATTATCAGAAGCTCTCTTAAAAATTGGAGCTTCTGTTGTTGTATTGGATTCGTTGATTACCGGATTTCAGTCAAACATTGATAGACTCGCTTCATACAAGCAGTTTGAGTTTATACAAGCAGATATTTGCAACCCAAATGATTACACTCATATTTTGAAAGATATAGATTGTGTATCTCATCAGGCAGCCTTGGGTTCTGTACCTCGTTCCATAGAATTTCCGTTAAATACACATCACGCAAATGCAACCGGTTTTCTAAGTATGATTCACGCTGTAAAAGAAGCTGGAATTAAACGCTTTGTTTATGCAAGTTCATCTTCTGTTTATGGGGATTCTGAAAAATCACCGAAGGTTGAAGGAGAAGAAGGAAATGCATTGTCTCCTTATGCAGTTACAAAAACGCTAAATGAACAATATGCTCGCGTTTACAACCAGTTACACGGGCTTGAAACTATTGGGTTAAGGTACTTCAATGTGTTTGGCAAATACCAAAATCCAAATGGCGCTTACGCAGCAGCGATACCCAAGTTTTTAGATAAAATGATTCATGGAGGGGAAATTGTTGTAAATGGAGATGGGAATCAAACCCGAGATTTCACGTATGTTCAAAATGCTGTTTGGGCTAATTTGCTTGCACTAACTACACAAAATTATAGTGCATTTGGTGAATCTTTCAATGTAGCATGCGGAGCAAGTTATAGCATCAATGAAGTTATAAACGTGTTGGAAAACGGATTAAAAAAAATAGGGCAAACACCAAAACATACGATTAAATACGGACCAAATAGAGAAGGAGATATTCCAAAGTCTTTAGCAGATATTACAAAAATTAGTAACTTACTGGAGTATTCACCAAAATATTCATTTCAAGAAGGAATAGATGAGTATTTGCAACTGATTTAGGATGTTTGCTAATAAACTCAGAAACTCAGAATTTATTAAGTCAGTCTCTATTTTAATGACTGGAACAGTGATTGCGCAAGCAGTTTCTTATTCCTTTTACCCATTTATTACACGACTATATAGCCCAGAGGAAATGGGAGACTTAGGTGTTTTTATACGAGTAGTTTCATTTATTTCCATCCTAGCTACCTTGCGGTATGAGTATACATTTCCAATCATTAAGAATCTTCAACAAGCATTTTTACTTTATAGAAGTACTCTTCGAATTGCTGTGATAGTGTGTTTATCATCCTTTGTGTTTGGAATATGCTATGTATTGTTGTTTTCTTCATCGCACATAAATGTTCTTCTCATTCTTGTTACATCTATAACTGCATTCACAGCTGCATGGATAAATAGTGGCACACTTTGGGCTATTCGAATGAAACTATTTAAACAAATTTCATTTCAAAAAATCAGTAACTCACTGGCAGTAAATACATTGAGGTATATTTTCGGAATTTTCGCATTTGGTTCATTTGGGTTAATAATAGCAACTTGTTTAGGATATATTATATCTTCAGTTACATTTATAAGGGTATTCTTAAAAGAGAATTTGAAGTATCAAAAATATATCTCTAAAAAGAAAACAATGGTATTGCTAAAAAATCACAAGGAATTTCCACTTGTTAATCTCCCACATTCAGCCCTTGAAATTGGAAATGATCTTTTAGTTGCCATGCTTATTCTTTATCATTATGATAAAGAACATTTTGGTTTTTATAGTTTTGCATACCTAATGCTTCGTCTACCACTCATGATTATTGGACAATCGTTTGGACAAGTGTTTTTTAGTAGGTGTTCTGACTTAATAAATAATAAAAAAGTAATTCTTCCTTTTTTTCAAAAGAATGCTTTTTATCTATTAGTCATTGGCAGTTTACCTTTTACGATTCTCTATTTTTTTGGGCCAACTTTGTTTGGTTTCATTTTTGGCAACAGATGGTTTTTTTCTGGAGAAGTTGCTTCTATTTTTTCCATAGCCATGTTTGTTAATTTTATTGTTTCACCTTTATCTACCATTTCGTTAGTTCTATCCGGACAAAAGGAA
>JBDHXR010000120.1:0-7690 GCA_039810825.1 Fluviicola sp. | reverse complement strand
ACAACATTCCGAAAAATAGAAGGTTAAAAACAGGTTTTAAAATGGGCTTTAAGCTGGTAGCTGGTAGCTGGTAGCTGGTAGCTGGTTTTGGTGTTTCATAACAGTAGTTTTTATAAAATTGATAGTACTAATGTAGTAATTCTTTTTTAGAAAAGCAAGTGGATTGTTTGGAAAAACTTTTGTTTGCAGCGTTTGGCTACCAAAGTTCAATTACCGAATTCAAGTTTCTGATAAAAAAGGCACTATTTTTGTTAAATTCGTTTTCTAAAAAACAAGATGATTCAATTTCTCATTTCTTTTCTTACATCGTTTATCATTGCTTTGAGTATAAACTCGGAGGCATTTAATGCTGTAGAGCAAGCATTTAATCGGGAAGATGCCGCAAAGATTATTTCATTTGGGAAAGACAAAGTGCTCTTGCAAATACAAGGAAAAGAAGGGGTTTATGCGTTATCTCAAGCTACGCAACTATTAAAGGAATTTTTTACTAAGAAGCCTGTATCTTCATTTCGATTTACGTTTAAAGGAAAAGAAACAGATGCTGCACCACTTACAACTGGTTCATATATTTCTAAAAACGAAACATTCAGGGTTACTATAAAGTGGAAACGATTTGGGAATGAGTTAAAAATTGAAACGATATCTATTGAATAACTTCATTCAATAGTGTCACCACGAAGTAGTCTAACTTTTTTTCTTGCTTCCTCACTGAGAATACTGCCTTTGAAATCAAACAATATTTTCTTGTAATATTCCAATGCTTTGTCTTTATCGTGCAATTTTTCTTCGTAAATTTTGGCTATACCAAACACGGCATCATCCGCTAAAATATCATCATTAAATTGAGAATAGACTGTTAAATATTGTTCAACAGCATCGTTCCACTTTCCTTGGTATTCAAATGCTTGCCCTTTTTTCATAAGGATTTCATCTCCTAAACTGTGTCCGGGAAATTCTTTATTAATTGAATCAAACAGAACAAATGCAGCTTGAAATTTGTGTTGTTGTATCAATAGATCTGCTTGAGCAAATTGATACATCGCAGTATAATTACTATCTAGTCCTAGATTATCTGTAATAAGCACGGACAATTGAAGCGCATCGTTCGCTATCAATTTGCTGGTTGATTGCTTTAATATATCCAATTGCGATTGAGCGAATTTAAAATCACCATCGTAATAGAAAATACGAGCATTTTTGAATTTTGCTTCAGCGCCTATTGCTTCAAATTTGAAATCCTTATCAATTTGCATATAATAAAGTGATGCCTGCCAAATATCGTTTTCTAAAACTAAGATGTCGGCCAATTTCATTTTTACTCTTGCCTTGTCAAAGGGTAGAATGCCCTTCATATTCATGCAACTATCCAACAACGAAACAGCTCCATTTGCGTCATTTCCATAATAGGCTTTAATTTCTGAAAACTCAAGTATTGTTGGTATGGAAGCAGTATTCCATCCGAGTATTTTGATTCCATTGCTGTATTCCTTGTCAACAACTGAAAAATCACTGTTTTGAATTTTATCCACAACAATCTCTCGATAACGCAGATTTAATAATGTGCTTATAGCATATCTATAATTGGAATTTTGTTCGCCTTGTTCAACTATGTAGTTAATGGCTTGCCTTGCAATATCGTAATTTCCGTTTTCAACACAAGGTTCAACCAGCATCAATACTTTAATTCCATTTTCTTTTTCTCGTTTATCCAGTGCTTTGGCTTGTACTAATGCATTCGCAAATTCTTTCTTTTGGATAAGTAACCAAATAAACAATTCTGGATAAATAGTTTCATTGGGTTTTTTTTGAATGATCGAAATCAGCTTGCTTTTTAGCTTGTTGTATACATCTGAATTATCTTCTTCAAAATCAATTTGTTTAGACAACTCACCTTGTATTGTTTGTAATTGAGTTGGATCGGTTTCAAGAATTTCAAAATACTCATTTACCATGTCATCAGTTCTACCAAGCAGAAAATATACTTCGGCAAAAAAACGATGGAGTGGATATCCTCTTTTTAACTCTTTTCTACAAGCTTCTAAGGTTTTTAGAGCCCAATCGAGTTTGTTACGGTTTAAGAAAACTTTATACAACTCAGTAGCTTCATACCCATTTGATGAAACTTGATTAATTTTAGAAACAAACATTTTTGCAGTCTGATTGCTACGTTCTGTACGATCATACAAATCACCTAAAACAATCGAATAGTCGAAATCTGTAGAGTTTGAGATGGCTTTTTTTAGTACTTTTTCAGCTTCTTTCAGTTGTTGTGTCTTTTCTAAACAATCAACATACCTTAGCACATCAAACTTTACGCTTTGTTTATTTACAATTTTCTCGTAATACGGAATAGCTTTTTCAAATTCACCTTTACTGTAGTATAAGTTTGCTAGTTGTTGGTCTGTGCTTGTTTGACCAACACACAGAAAGATTATGCAACTAAATAGTATTAAAAGCGAGACCTTCATTGAATACTGTCGTGTTTTACTGTAAAACGATCAAATATTGGTTTAAATTGCATAAACAACTCGGTAAATCTGGAGTAATCATGCTCTAAAAGCTCCGCATGTTTCTGAATTTGAGTAGCTTCATCCAATTCACTTTTCACATTCGTGAAATATTCACTACGCTCACCTGCTCCACTCTCAATATCTGAAATAAGAAAAGACATTCGCTCTTTTTGCTTGAGCAATGCTTGCCTTAGCTTAGAAATATTACTCGTAAAAAAATCAGTAGCTCGATAAGCCTGAATGAATGTGTCAATTTCTTTCGCTTTATCCAAGTCTAATGTATCATTCCCAAGTTCAATATTAAATTTCAAAAACATGATTTTAGATTTACTTCGCAAACTCAACAGATAATTTGTGTCTATCTGCTTTATTAAAAGTGATGATGAATCATTGAGTTGAGAAATGCGGGTAACATCATCATGAAACTTGCCCAATTTTGAATTGCAAGCCATGAAAAGTATAGCCGAAAGAAATAGAAAAGAAATTCTAAACATGATACGAAGATAGTAAAGATACAACTTTATATCTGCACAATACTGTTCTGTGAATTATTCAATTCGAGTAAAACCAGTGTACTTGTGTAACACTTCAGGAATTTCTATGCCGTCTAGCGTCTGGTAATTTTCTAGTATAGACGCTAAAATACGTGGTAATGCTAGTGCAGAGCCATTCAAAGTATGAACCAAATAATTTTTCTTGTCAGAGCCTTTGAATCTCAATTTTAAACGATTGGCTTGGTAAGAATCAAAGCGAGAACATGAACTCACTTCTAACCACTTTTCTTGAGCAGCTGAAAAAACTTCAAAATCATAGGTCAAAGCTGATGCAAAGCCAGTATCTCCACCGCATAAACGCAAGATTCTGTAATGCAATCCTAATTTTTCTAATAATCCCTTTACGTGTTCAAGCATTTCGTTCAAAGCTCTTTCCGTATTTTTAGGATGTTCAATCCGAACTATTTCTACTTTATCAAATTGATGCAAACGATTTAGACCTCGCACATGAGCTCCATAACTTCCAGCTTCTCTTCTAAAACAAGGAGTGTATCCTGTTAATTTTATTGAGAAGTTTTCATCAGGCAACAACACATCACGGTATATGTTTGTCAACGGAACTTCTGCTGTAGGAATCAAATACAAGTCATCAACCGTAGCATGATACATTTGACCTTCTTTGTCGGGTAGCTGACCAGTGCCATACGCACTTGCTTCGTTCACTACATGAGGAACGATCATTTCTTCGTATCCTGCTTTTTCAGCTTCATCCAAGAAAAACTGAATCAAAGCACGTTGCAATTTTGCTGCTTTTCCTTTGTAAACCGGGAATCCTGCTCCTGTAATTTTCACGCCTAATTCAAAATCAATTAAATCGAATTTTTTTGCCAACTCCCAGTGAGGTTGTGAGCCATTGTGAAGAATAGCAGGCTCTCCATGAACAGCAATTGTTTCGTTGTCTTCTTCGTTTTTGCCAGCAACAACAAGGTCATTTGGAACATTCGGGAGCAAGTACAGTAAATTTTGAATCTCAGATTCCAAAGTTTCAACCTGTATTTTCAATTTTGCTTCTTCGTTTTTAAGTTCTGTAGTTTTGCCTTTTGCAGCTTCAGCCTCCGCATTTTTACCTTGTTTAAAGAATTCACCAATCTCTTTTGCAATTTTATTCAATTCAGCAGCAATTGTTTCCATGGAAGATTTAGCGTTTCTCCATTGCTGATCCTTTTCTAAAATAGCATCGATTGTTTCAGTAGCATCCATATTGCGTTTTTTTAACGCTTTAATAATTTGATCCCGATCACTTCTGATTTTGGTTAATTCTAACATTGTACTTGGTAAAAAATTGTTGTTAAATCAAAAAAGGCGAATTCCGTACCCAATATTGCGGGACGGAATGCGCCTAATACTAAATATGAAAGTTCGATTACGCTTCCGTAGCCTCAAAAGGTACTACTGAAACAAACGAACGATTGTCTTTTTTCTTACGGAATTCAACTACTCCATCCGTTAAAGCAAACAATGTATGGTCTTTTCCAATTCCTACATTATTACCTGGATGATGTGTTGTTCCACGTTGGCGAACGATAATATTTCCTGCAATTGCAGCTTGCCCACCGTAAATTTTAACTCCCAAGCGTTTGCTTTGAGATTCGCGACCGTTTTTAGAACTACCGACTCCTTTTTTGTGTGCCATTTCTATTCTCTTTAAATTCCGGGTAACCGGAAAAATTATGCTTTAATACCTGTAATTGTGATTTTTGTGAAAACTTGACGATGACCGTTTTTCTTTACGTGACCTTTTCTTCTTTTCTTATGAAAAACAAGAACTTTATCACCTTTCACATGATCTTCTACTTGAGCAGTAACCTTAGCTCCTGCTATAGCTGGGGCGCCAATACTAACTTTACCTCCATTGTCAACCAATAAAACACGATCAAATTCAACTTTTGTTCCTGCTTCGGCATCCAAACGGTGTACAAAGATTTTTTGGTCTTTTTGCACTTTAAATTGCTGCCCTGCTATTTCTACAATTGCGTACATAACAGTTTATTTTATATAATTTGGACGGCAAAGATAGCAAAATAAAGTTAGCTACCAAATAATAATTTGAAATCTCTTTTATTTATCCTTAGATTTTTTCAGTTATTCCTTCTTTCAACTCTTCAGCATGCACCTCAGATTCTTTTGAAAGTTCGAAATAGTTGTAAAATGGTTCAATAAATAATTTCAAATCATTCTGAAAAAAAGCATTGGTATAATAAAATTCAATCTCTTTTTCCCCTTTCATTTTTACCAAAACAATTTCTTCTTTTTGATAACATGCATTTTTAATGTTTTCAAAATCGCCACTTGTTAGTGCGTCAAACGTTGCTGTTGTTTTCAAAAGTTTTACATTTTCCTTGCTTAACTGGTATGTTACTTTTTCAATACGTTGTTGTTCTGTTTGAGCAGAAACATGGTTATTAAACGCCAATACAAGGATGGCAAAAAGTATCTTTTTCATAGTTGATCTTATTTCTTAATGAATTTTTGGTCTGGAATTGCTGTTGTTCCACCTTTAAAACGAAGGATATACAATCCTTGTTTCAATTGATGAATAGGAATTATCTGAGTTTCAATTCCTTTTTCTTGAAAATAGTGTGTCGAAATTACTGCACCATCAATAGAACACATTTCCATAACTACCGATTCGGTATGATTCAAGCTCACGTTTAGTTGCTCACTTGCTGGATTTGGATAAAATGTTAAATCTTCGTTGCTGTTTCTATCTACAGAAAGCATTTCTGAATAGGATGGCAATCCACTAAAATCTAAACTTTTAAGTCGGTAATACACAATACCAGAAAGTCTGTATGCATCAAAGTAAGCATAATTTGTTGGTGAGTTTTTTGTTCCTGCTCCATCAATATTCGCAATTGATTCAAAGTTTATTCCATCCTCACTGCGTTGCAAAACAAAATAATCATTGTCCTTTTCAGTTTCAGTAGTCCAATTCAGTTGGTTTCCTTGCTCAGTACTCAACGCACTTAAGTTCGTTAAAGAAATCCCAAGAATCCCTGTTGCCGTCCAATTACTTACAGTAAAGTCACATACGCTACCGGCATTCCCATCCACCATTAACATGTAAGTGTTTCCGGGAGTTAACCCTGTTGCATTTACCGTGCCTGTACTTACTGTGCCAGGGTTAAAGCAATTTGACATAGAAGTAAAACCGGTACAACAACCATTGACATCATGTGTTACTTCAAACACTTGAGCTTGAACCCCCCAAGTACATGTAGGTCCTCCAACAGATGAAAAGTTAAATGTGGCAGTTGTAGCACTTGCTGTAAACTGATACCAGCTGTTGTTTTCAATAGAGCCACAAAAAATAGAATTTAGATTGCCCGGAGTATCTGAAGTGTATGATCCGGAAGTATTTGCAGAAAAATTTCCTGCACCTGGAGTTAACAATGCAGGTGCCATACAGTAATCTTGCGTAGCAGGTGTGCCACAAATACCGGCAGATTGAATACATACATCAAAAGAAGAAGTTTGTCCTCCTGTTGATGTCCATGAATAAACACGCACGTAATACGTATTTCCCGGGGTTAAACCAGTAACTGTACTGTTGTTTGGATCTGAACAAACCAAAGGTGCACCGATGCTGCCACAAGTGCCAGCATACACGCTGTGGTATAAATCTGTAGTAGAACCTGTTACATTGTTTAGATTAATTGTTGCACTTGGAGATGTAGCGACAAAAGAGTACCAAACATCGTCGTCTGCTGTTCCTGAACACCCTGTTGCTTGCGGAGAAGCAGTAGCCCCAGCTATGTATCCAGAGGTTGAGTTACATCCTGATCCTGGAACTGTTACAGGAGTAGCAGTATTACAATTGTCATTTGCTGGTGGAGGTAGCGGAGTTGTAACACAAATACCAAAAGTTCCTGTATTTGACCCGCCATAGGCCCAAAAACGGATATAGTAAGTTTGACCGGCTGTCAAAGATGCCGTAATCATTGGCATTAATCCATTAGGTGAACTGTCATCGTCACAAGCTATTTGTGTTAAGGAACCACAAGCTCCAGAATAAATAGCCATACCACCATCTGTAATAGTTCCTGTTTGTGTGTCGATTGTAAAGTTACCGGAAACACCTGCTGTAAAGGTATACCAAACATCTGGCGCGCCTGGTGAAGCACAACCTGGAACACCTCCATTAGCAGCATTGCTTTGATACGTTGCGCCAACAGTTGTGCCACTGGTGTATGAACATGAAGCAGCAGGCGTGATAGCTACAGCTGTAGCACAAGTGTTTCCTTGAGAAAAACTTAGACCATTGATGCCTAAAGCCAGAAAGAAAAGAGAGAGTTTTTTCATTTTATAAATAATAGGTTACTTTGATTCGATCCAAATGTAGATGAAATCTGAACGAAAAGTATAACAATTCCAGAAAAGCGACAATGATATAAAAGCTGCTAATTTGATTTATTTTTCAAACTACACTTGTCGTTGAATATTTGTTTACACTAAATTATCAATTTAATTTTTTGCTCCATGTCAAAAAATGAAAATGAGTGTACAAATCCCTTCCTCTTGAGGATTTTAACTGATTCTCACGATTCATCGCATCCTGTTTATCATCATGAAATTCAACATAAATCACCTCCCATGGTCGAAACTTAATGGTGTAGCCTTTCCTTG
>JBDHXR010000119.1:0-7872 GCA_039810825.1 Fluviicola sp. | reverse complement strand
TGGCACTTGGGTGATCATGGCAACCAACCACCGATTTATTACAAGGAAAGCCAGAGCTTGGGGTAATTACGCCTTCTTGTAGTCCAATTAACGCTTGCAAAAGTTTAAAAATAGAGCCGGGTGGGTACTCTGCTGCCAAAGGACGTGGATACAGCGGTTTTCCTTCATCTTGTACAAGTTTTGGATAGTTTTTACTAATGTTCCTTCTACCAACAAGCATGTTGGGGTCAAAACTAGGTGACGATACCATTGCTAATATTTCTCCGCTACTCGGTTCAATTGCCACAATGCAACCTCGTTTGTTTTGCATCAATTTTTCGCCAAGTACTTGCAATTGAATATCCAAGCCCAGGTGCAAAGGAGTTCCTTGTTGAGCGATTGTATCATATTTTCCATTTGCATACGAAGCAATTGCATTATTTAACGCAGAAGTAACAATGTATTTTATTCCTTTTATTCCTCTTAATTCCTTTTCATAATAGCGCTCAATACCTGCTCTTCCAATTAAATCACCCGGTTTGTAAAACCTGTCTTTTTCAATTTCTTCTTTATTTACTTCATTCAAATATCCAAAAATATTCGCTCCACCAAGGTAAGGGTAACTACGCATAGAGGTAAGGTCTTCATAAAACCCTGGAAATTTTTCTAGATGTGGTGCAATTCGGGTAATTTCATCAATGGTGAGTTCTTTGATAAAGGGATAAGCCCGTTGTTTTTGATAATTTGCTTGTAATTTACCTGTATTTGGATTGAGGTACTTTCCTTCGCCAACTCGAATTTCAACAAAACGATCTCGCACTTGTTTAGGTGTCCAACCTATTAAATTTGCAAAAGCTACAGTGTCTAAATGATGAATGTCTTCTTCTTTCATCATTAAATTGTAATAGCTTCTGTTTGTTACAATTTTTTTGCCGTCACGATCATAAATAATTCCTCTTGGTGGAGTAATCTGAATTCGTTTTTCAGAAATTTCTTGTGCTCTTAACTTCCAAGAATCATCCAATACTTGCATAAAAAACAAGCGAACCAAGTAAATAAAACCAACAAGGATAAAAAAAACTAAAATGACATATTTTCTATTGTCCAATTTCATTCTAGCCTTTTTTTCGGTTAGTTAAAAAGATGTATTGAATAAATAAACTTACTAAAAAAGAAGAAGGAACACTAAGTATTACCTTTAAAAGGATCCATCCAAGTTCATTCACTTTAAACGATTCCATCAAGAAAAACCATGTGTTGTGCACTAAAAGTAGCAAGGCATAAGCATAGAAAAAACGAGTTCTTCCCATTGAATCAACACTTACTTCATCTATTTCTTGATTGCTATCGCGAGGAGCAATCCATTTAAAAATCAGTGGTCTTAAATAAGCTATCAACACAGAACTTGAAGCGTGTAAACCAAAAGTGTTTGAGAAAGAATCAATTATTAAACCACAGGCAAAAGCTACCAACATTAAGGTAACAGTATTCATTTGATAAGGCAATGAAAAAATAAAGAGTGGATAGACCATGATGTATAATCCAAAGCCAACCTCAAGGTTGTTTAGTATCAATACCTGAAACAAAACAAGCAAAATAAATTGGATAATTTTAGATATCAAAGTATTCATCATAACGCTTCTTCCTCCTTGTCTATTTCAATTTTTGACTCAACATCCTTTTGTTTTTTCAACAATTTGTTTTCTACCACATAAACATGCTGAATGGTTCTAAAATCTTCTGCTAAAAACACTTGTAAATCCCATAGTGGTTTGCCTTCAATGGATTTTCGTTTTGTGACCACACCAACAGGAATTCCGTAAGGAAAAATCCCAGAACCTCCTCGTGCCACAACTTTCTCAAATTTTTTTACTTGTATGTCGTTTGAAATACCTGTAACCTGACACACTTTTGGGTTAATCCCGTCCCACTTTAACAATCCAAACGCACCATTTTTTGCCAAACTCACGTCAATATTAATGTTTTTCGAAAGTATGGTTTTCACTACACTAAATTGAGTTCCAACAATGTGTATAATTCCCACAATTCCTTTTGATGACAGCACCCCCATTCCTTTTTTTATGCCATGATTGCTTCCAATATCTATGGTCATATAATTATTGCGCTTATCGAACGTGTTGTTTACCACTCTAGCAGCAATAAATTTGTACTGGTTTTGAAACACAGTATCTTCAATGAAAATAGTGTTGCGTTGAATTTTGTAGTTCGAAGATTTTAATTTTTCGCGTAAAGCAGCATTCTCTTTCTCAAGTGTAAGATTTGTTTTTTCAAGATTCACATATTTGGTAACACTGTTTCTGATGGAAAGTAATTCGCCATTAATTTTTGAAGCAGATGAAAATATTTGTACACGTGCAAATTCTGAATATCTCACATAAATAGAAAGTGCTACTACTTGTAGCAATGCAAAAACCAAGAATATTTGAAATCGCTTTAAAAAAGCCAACAAATTCCGCATATTGCAAAATTATTCAGAAATACTAAACCTTTTACTGAAAGCACGAAATTTATTAACGCTCAATTCTTTAAAACAAGGACAGTGAAATACCAAAACTAAAGTTATTGGTTTGGGTACTTGCCTTTTTGTAAAAATGGGGCACAAAGGAATAATCGGCAAAAAGAGCCCAATTGCGAATACCAATGCGGCAATGCACACCATAAACAAATCCATTTTCATCCGGAAAGTAGGAGTTTCTATCGTGAACTTTTGTTTTCCCAATCCATTTTTTCTGAAAAGTTTGTAAACGATATCCGATTGAACCGCCAACATGAACTTTGAAATGTTGCCATTTTGGAGTACGAAATCTAAATTCTATTGGCAAAGCCAACGTGTGCGAACCAAAATATGTTTTTTTATACGTTGTAAATCCGGAGTCAGCGTAATACTTGGTTGTGTTCTCAAGCGTATCTTTGTAAAACAATCCTTTTGTACTAGCTTTTTGAAACTTATAGGCAAGTCCTATTCCAAATGAAGCCGTGTTGCCTTTGTTCATCGGAATATCCCACATGGTGTTAACATTGCAGCCAATAGAACGCCAAGGATTTTGTTTCGCAGGTGCTGGTGTAAAAAGTTGATTGTACGTAATATCTAAAATCAGACGGTCATACTTTCTCAATTTTTCGGGTTTTGCCGGTCGCCACCCTGTAGCAAACCAAAGCAATCCTGGCCTAAAATCGGAATATTTCAAAGAATCTTTATTGTGTGGTTGCGCAAAAGCATCGATGTGAAACATACTTGAGAATGCCACAAGTGTAAATAGTATCTTCAGTTTAAAGCCCATGTTCTAATCTGTATTTTTCCCATTTCCAAGCATCTTGAATGGCTTGCTCTACCGTTCTTGAGCAGTTCCACTCCAATTCTTTTTCAGCCAAATCAACTTTTGCAAAGATTGCAGCTACATCGCCTTCTCTTTTTGGGCCAAAAGTCCAATTCATTTTGGTGCCAAGTGCTTTTTCAAAAGCAGCGATTAATTCCAATACACTCGTACCAGAGCCAGTTCCTAAATTAAATGTGTTGAATGCTCCTTCATAAGCTAAAGCCTTTACATGTGCTTCTGCTAAATCCATCACATGTATGTAATCCCGAATACAAGTGCCATCGGCAGTGGGGTAATCACTTCCAAAAACTGTTAATTTATCTCGAAGACCTGCAGCAGTTTGCGTCATGTAAGGTAGAATGTTGTTGGGTATTCCTTGTGGCAATTCACCTATCAAACCAGATTCATGTGCGCCAACAGGATTGAAGTAGCGCAGCATAATTGGGGAAATACTTTTCGTGAAAGCGCAATCTCTCAATATTTGCTCTGCCATCCATTTTGTCCATCCGTACGGTGAATTTGGAGTTCCCAATTCAGTTTTTTCAGTAACTTCAAATCCATCTTTTGGTATTCCGTACACGGTACAAGATGATGAAAAAATAATCCGATTTACATGATTTTCTTTCATTACTTTCAACAAAGAAATCAATCCTGAAATATTGTTTTCGTAGTATTCAAGTGGTTTTTCAACAGATTCACCCACAGCTTTGAAAGCAGCAAAATGAATAACTGCTTGAATTGTATGTTCAGAAAAAAGAGTGTTCAAAAAACGTTCGTTGCGAATATCCCCTTCAAAAAAGGGAACGTTCACATCAGTTAGTAATTCAATTTGATCAACAATTTGGGATATTGAATTGTTTAAATTATCAATGATAATTGGCTGATATCCAGATTGAATTAAAGCAACAACAGTATGAGAACCGATATATCCTGTTCCACCTGTAACCAATATTGTTCCTTTTGTTGACATTGGTGATAAAGATAACTTAAATCTTTTCCTTTTTTAACAAGAGATTCAGGATTTGACTTAAATTGATGATTTTCAGTCCAAAAACGGCCAATATCCAGATACAAATTAAGATAAACGCATAGTAAAGTGGGTGTATCTGAATGAAAATCTCGAGTACCATGAACATCAAAAGAATAACTAAAAGAATAAAGAGTTTCAGCCACGTTTTGGGCAACAGATAGTGTTTCATTTTGTAGCGTACAACAAAATACTGAACAACGCCCAAGATTAATTGAGCTACAAAGGTTGCAATGGCAGAGCCAATAGCTCCTAAATATGGAACGAGTATTATGTTGAGTAAACACACTGCAATTAAAGCGCTAAATGCAATTTGATTGAGGGTGCGTAGAGAACCGTTTGCTGTTAATAAAGTTCCAAAAACTACTGTGAAACACATCGGAATAAAAGTCATTGCATGGAAAATCCACGCATGATAGGAAAAGGTGTTTGCTTCTTTGTACAAAAGGTCAAAAATAAGCTCTTTGATTCCTACGGTTAGTGTAAACATCAAAAGGCCGCCCGCAACTAGAATATTCAACGATGTAGTCATGATGTTTGTTGTAGAATTGTTTTCTTTGAGCAAACGGGAAAACACAGGCAACAATATACTTCCAAACAAAACAGCAAACATCCAACAAGCATCTAATAACCTAAAACTTTGCGTATAATACGACACTTGGTTGGTTCCATCCGGATGAAGTTTTTCAATAAATACAGCATCCAATCGAGAAGTAAGCATCATCAGAATAACTAAAATCGCATACGGGTATGATTGTCTAAAAATAGCTTTAAAAAAATCTAAATCCCACTTCAATTTTGGGAAAGCTATTAATTTAAGATAGATAAATGTAGCGATTAATAAAGATACAAATGAAGAACTTACAAAGGCAATTACAAACAGTTCAAGAGATACTTGTTTCACCAAAGCAGAATAGATCAAAATACTTCCCAAAACGAAATAAACAGTGCGTTCCACAACAGACAATACAGCATCAAGTCCAAATTTCAACAATCCACCAGTATATGCGCGCACATAATTTACCGTGATGATGTTTATTTGATGCATGATTAATGCCAACAAAACCCAGAACCATTCAGATTTAAAGTTTAACAGAAAGAACAATGCAATAGTCCAAATCACATAAACACCAATCAAAAACAAACGGAAGGTAAACAAGCGATTGTTGTATTTTTGGATCATGTGGGGGTGTTGAGCAATCAGACGCGTCATAAAATTCGTCATTCCCATATCCAAAAACATGGAAAAAAGAAAGGTGAAATTCAGCATAGTTTGAAAGATTCCATAGCTTTCGGATCCCAATTCATTTTGCATTTTAATATCCACCAAAAAAATCGTGGCCGGCTTTACCAATAAATTTAGTAGCAGTGTAATTCCCAATCCACGAATAAAGAGTTTTTGCATGTATCCGATCAGTCTGCTATAAAGATAAAATTTTGTGTTTGATGAACATTCTCATCATAGGAAGTAACTTTGCTCTTGTGATTCACATAAGCTTGATAACCAAGGGTTTGGAGGTATTCAAAACATTGCTTTCGGTTGTTGTTATCCCACAACTCGGCATAAATAATGGGTTTGTTTAAAGCAATAATATTTTCAGCTCCTTTCAAGGCAAAATATTCGAAGTTTTCAATATCAATTTTGATTGCTTGAATGGCTTCATCTTGCAACACATTGTCTAAGCATTCTATTTTCACTTGAAATTCTTTTCCCTGATTCCAATCTTTTATTGAATCATGTTTGATGTGGCTAAGGCCTTGCATAACAGTTTGCCCTTGAAGTGGTAAAATCATGGTTGCAGTTCCAACGGTATCTCCAAGTGCTATATCGTGTATATGTACATTTTTTAACTTGAATTTATTCACCACTCGTTTTAGGATTGAAAGGTTATCAGGCATAGGCTCAAAAGCATGAATGGTTGATGTGGGCAGCTTTTTTGCCAAATGCACCGTCATAATACCCAGATTTGCACCGATATCTAACACAGCACCTTGCCCTTTTTTGAGAAGAGAAAGAAACAAGAAAAAGTCGTTTTCGTTTTTATCCGATTTTAAGGTCTTGATTTTGAATAAAGCAAACACATACAAATAGTTCTTGAGGCCAAGACTTTTTTGCAACAGGAATTTTACTTTATTCTTCATTTCAAAATTTGATGCTGCAAAAGTAGAAAAAGTTGGAAAGTAAGTGCCTTAATACTTTTTTTATTGTCATTTTTAGAGAAAAATACAAGGCTAAATAAATTATTTATGAATATTCGCAAACTAATCACAGTGGATTACCTACAAATTTTGTGACTATTTTTATCAGGCCGCATGATTTTTAATTTTTCTTAATTCTAAAGATAATTTGTATCCTAAACTTGAATGCAAACGCACTGTGTTTACCAATTGATATCTGCATTAATACAAATGTGCAATTCACTTGAATTTGAAAAGTAATAATACACTTAAGATTTGGGTTTCAAATTGGTTGTATATTTGAGCATGCAAATTGGTGTAAATACCCGTTTTTTACTTTCCTCTAAAATGGAAGGATTTGGCTGGTACACGTATGAGGTTGTTAAACGCTTGGTAGAAGCGCACCCTGAACATGAGTTTGTTTTCTTTTTTGATAGACCCTTTGATCGTAAATTCATCTTTGCAAAAAATGTAACTCCAGTTGTTCTCTTTCCGCCTGCACGCCACCCAATTCTTTTCAAAATTTGGTTTAACTACTCAATAAAACGTGCCTTAAAAAAATACAAGATAGATGTCTTTTACTCGCCAGACGGATACCTTTCTCTAAACTCCAATATTCCACAAGTTGGGGTAATTCACGACATCAATTTTGAACATTATCCGGAGGATATTCCTGCACGTCCATTAAGTTATTTACGCAAATACTTTCCTAAATTTGCGGAAAAAGCAACAAAATTGCTTACTGTTTCTGAATATTCCAAGCAAGACATCGTTTCAACATACAAGATTGACCCAGCAAAAATAACAGTTGCTTGGAATGGTGCTTCCGAGAAATTTATTCCACAAAACAAAGCTAAAATAGAAGAAGTAAGGAAACGATATACCAATGAAAAACCGTATTTTATTTTTGTAGGAGCCATACATCCGCGCAAGAATGTAAACCGATTAATTGCGGCATTTGAAGAGTTTGCAAAGAAAAACGCATCCATTGATTTGTTACTTGTTGGCGAAAGCATGTGGGATAATCCTGCATTTTCGTCAAACATACAATCCGATAACCTAAAAAGCAGAATCCGATTTACAGGGCATGTGCAACTTGAAGAATTGGTGCTGCTGATGGGTGCTGCACACAGCTTAGTTTTTGTTTCGTACTTTGAAGGGTTTGGAATTCCGTTAGTGGAAGCAATGAGATGTGGAATTCCTATTATTTCAGGAAATCTTACTTCCTTGCCAGAAGTAGTTGGAGAAGCTGCGTTGCTGGTTAATCCCTTTAAAGTAGATGAAATTACTAAAGCGATGCATCGTTTGGCAGATGATAAAATTTTATACGAAGAACTTGCTCAAAAAGGG
>JBDHXR010000118.1:0-7897 GCA_039810825.1 Fluviicola sp. | reverse complement strand
AGAATCAGTGCATGAAGCTATTGCAGAGGCTGTAGCCAGAGCAAGACGTGGAGATGGACCTACATTGTTAGACATTCGTACTTATCGCTACAAAGGACATTCAATGTCAGACCCTCAAAAATACAGAACAAAAGAAGAAGTAGCGGAATGGATGGAAGCAGATCCGATTGAGCACTGTCTGCGAATTATTAAAGAAAATAAGTGGATGTCTGAAAAGGAAATTGAAGCCACAGAAGCTTGGGTAAAAAAAGAGGTTGAAGAAGCAGTTACTTTTGCAGAAAACTCACCTTATCCTGAAGCGCACGAGCTCTACGATGACATTTATCAAGAACCTAATTATCCGTATATTAAAGAATTTTTATAAAAAGCAGTATGGCAGAAGTAATTTTAATGCCCAAGTTGAGTGACACCATGGTTGATGGTGTTGTAGCTGAATGGCATAAGAAAGTTGGTGACACAGTGAAGTCAGGTGATTTACTGGCTGAAATTGAAACCGACAAAGCAACTATGGAATTTGAATCGTATTTTGATGGTGTATTGTTGCATGCCGGTGTTGAAAAAGGAAAAGCAGCCCCAGTAAATTCGCTACTTGCAATCATTGGAAAAGCAGGAGAGGACATCAGCGACTTAATTGCAAGTGCCGGCTCTGCAGTTGAAACCAAAACGGAAGCTCCTAAAGAAGAAACAAAAGTTGATAAAGCTCCTGTTGCTACTCCTGTTGCTCAAAAACCAGTACAAAACAGTGCTCCTGCTCTTGCAAACACGAATGGGAATCGTCTATTTGCATCTCCTTTAGCTAAAAAATTGGCTGAAGAAAAAGGAGTTGATTTAAATTTTATAGCTGGTACAGGCGATGGAGGACGTATCACAAAACGAGATGTAGATCATTACGTTCCGTACAATGCCCCTACAGCAACTTTTAGCACTTCAAGTTCACTTACAGAATCATTTACAGATGTTCCAAACTCACAAATGCGTAAAGCAATTGCAAAAACATTGGCAGCATCAAAATTTTCAGCGCCTCACTTCTATTTAAAAATGGAAGTTGATATGGACAATGCAATAGCTGCAAGAAAAGCTATCAATGCATCCGGTGTATACAAAGTTTCATTCAATGACATGATTATCAAGGCTGTTGCAAGTGCTTTGAGAAAACACCCGAAGGTAAATGCTGATTGGATGGGCGAATCTATTCGATATAACAATCACATTCATATTGGTGTGGCTGTGGCTGTAGATGAAGGTTTGGTTGTTCCTGTTGTAAAATTTGCTGACTCTAAAGGTATTTCTGAATTGGGAACTGAAATTAAGGATCTAGCAGGAAGGGCACGAGATAAGAAAATCAAGCCAGAAGAAATGCAAGGAGGAACTTTTGCAGTATCAAACTTAGGGATGTATGGTATTGAAGATTTTACTTCAATTATTAATCCGCCAAATGGTTGCATCTTATCTGTTGGGCAAATTAAACAAACACCTGTTGTTAAAAATGGTCAAATTGTTCCAGGTAATGTGATGAAATTGAGTTTATCTTGTGACCATCGGGTAGTTGATGGAGCTGTTGGGTCAGATTTCTTAAAAACGTTGAAAGACCTAATTGAAAACCCTGTGATGATGTTAGTATAAGTAAACACAGCTCTATTTATATTCATGGCTATTGATTAATTTCAATAGCCATTTTTTTATATTTTTTAAAAATGTTTTGAAATTCAATAATTAATTCGATATTTGATTCCAAATTTTATATTATGAATACAGGAACAGTTAAGTTCTTCAATGAAGAAAAAGGATTCGGTTTTATTATTGACGATGCGACAAAGCAAGAATTCTTTGTACACGTAACAGGTTTAACTGACAAAGTTAAAGAAAATGACCAAGTAACTTTTGAAGTTACAGAAGGTAAAAAAGGATTGATGGCTTCGAATGTGAAAAAAGCATAACGATATAACGATTTTTTTTAGAAAAGCTCGAATGTATTCCGTTCGAGTTTTTTATTTGCTTTTAATTTCCTCCCAAGTTTGGTACATTTTTTCCTGACTTGGGCGGTTTTCTTCAGGTTCTTCTAGTGGTTCACAAGCAATAAGAGAGTCATAACATTCTTTAGGAAGTGCTTGATACAAAGCGGTACCTTTAGTTTTCCATGAAATCATTTCGTCAGAAACTTCCTTAATCACTTTTCCCGGATTACCTACCACCAAACTGCGTTTAGGGATTGTTGTATTTGCAGGAACAAAACAAAGAGCACCAATGATACATTCATCTTCAATCACCACATCATCCATCACTACTGCATTCATCCCAATCAAACAATTTTCACCAATTGTTCCACCATGAATAATTGCTCCATGACCAATATGCGCACCTTTTTTCAACCGAACTGTAGTGCCTGGAAACATGTGTATTGTACAATTTTCTTGTACATTGCATCCGTCTTCAATTATTATCTGTCCCCAATCTCCACGAATTGCAGCACCAGGACCAACATACACATTCTCTCCAATTATTACATTCCCTGTTACAACTGCTTGTGGATGAATAAAACTTGACTTCTTGACTACAGGAATAAACCCATTAAACGAATAAACAGCCATTCTTTGTATTTTTGATAAAATTACAAAAAAGCTAAACATGTCATACTGCAGTTATGTTGCCGATAAACCTTTAGACAATTTACATCGTATTTATCATGATTTACATTATGGTACTCCAATAGATGATGATAACTTACTTTTTGGCAGATTTATTTTAGAAATCAATCAAGCCGGTTTATCTTGGGACACTATATTAAAAAAGCAGCATCACTTTTATGAAGCGTTTGATTGTTTCGAAATTGGATTGATCGCAAATTATTCTGATAAAAAAATTGAAGAACTGCTATCTAATAAAAACATCATACGCAATAAATTAAAAATTAACGCCGTTATTTATAATGCAAAACAGGTATTGCAGATTCAAAAAGAATTTGGTACTTTTAAACTTTGGTTGGATAAGCACAAGGGGAAAAACAAGTCTGAATGGGTATCTTTATTCAAAGAGCGTTTTAAATTTGTGGGTGGAGAAATAGTTGGAGAATTTTTAATGAGTACTGCATACTTGCCTGGCGCACATGCTCCTGGATGCTATAGATACAATGAAAAAAATTGAAACAGAAATGAAAAAAATATTTGTCATTTTAATTTTTATAGGATTAAGTTCAGCTTCTTATGCGCAGCTTGGAATTTCTGCTGGCGCTCAACTGCTTTACGGTTTTGGATCGAATCAACTTTTCAAAGGGCTTAATTTAGGTGTTGAAATTCCCCGAACAGAGCAAAGCTCAATTCTAGTTAGAGCCTATGCTACTTTAAGAAATACCTACAAAGATTCTACATATGCAGAAGCAATAGATCCATTAACTTCACCTGTAATGATGCGTGTAGATATGCGAAATGGCATTTCTACTTTTGGTCTAGAGGGTGGTATGCGTCGTTACTTTTTAGGCTCCAATTTTGATTATGGCTTTTCCTTGTATGGAGGTTCAATGTTTAGTTTTTCATTATACCACATGACAAGCAAGGTGCTATCTCCTATAGACGAAAGTCTTTATGCATTACCAAACAGAAGCCAAGGTAGTGTCTTTATGTTGAATTTTGGGCTAAATGGCGGTATGAAAAAGCAATTTACTTTTGGTACACTTTTCATGGATTTATCTCTTTCTTATGCCATTGTAGCAACTGGTTCTGCAAAATTTACCGGAATTTCTCAAGGTAAGCTATCCATGTTAAATTTTGGTTGTGTTGTCGGGTATCGTAAAGATCTATTCTTCAATGTGAACTAAATGAACCAATATTTTCTTGTCTTACGAACGGCATTTTCAAAGTCGTAGATAAATTCTGTTAGGTCATTATAACGCTCATTCATCCCTTCTCTTAGTTGTTCTTCTAATTCACTATTACTTAATAAATTAGGCGGTTGTAAAAAAACATGCTTAGCCCCTAATTTTTGTAACGGTTTCGAAAGTTTAGTAAAAGGGAAATCCATTGAAGGAAGTGGATGAGTTAGTTGTAAATTTGTAGTTTTAGACGGATTTGCATGCAACAAAGGCATTCTTCCTTGAAGGCAAGTCCAGCAAGTAACCGCCAATGCAAAATAATCTGTTCTTTTGTCAGCAAGTCCTAGTTTATTCAAAATCAATTCAGGAGCTGCAAACCCAAGAGGAAATAATATTTTTCTTTCATTTTCAAGATTTTTGTTAATCGCCAAGCCAAAGTCAATCAATGAAACATTTACTTCGTCATGAAATTCGTCTACTAATATATTTGTTGGCTTTATGTCGAGATGATAAATCAATTGTTCATGTAAAAAAGTAAGTATTGGTTCGATTTTCTTTAATACGTCCAACAGCTTTTCTGCTTTTCTTTTTCCTCTGTACTCATTAAGAAACATATCAAGCGTTTTTCCGGATTGATAACTCCTAATTAAAAAAATTTCATTTTCGTTTTCATAATAATCCAATGTTGATGGAAGCCCTTGATGCTGAAAATCGAAATCACTTTCAATTCTTAGTCTATCAGAAATATTTCTGTTAAATTGGTTCTTTGTCAAGTGTTTTAGTATTGCTTTTTCTTGAGTGATTTTATTCTCAACTAAAAAAACCTCATTAAACTTTCTCTTTCTGCTTTCCCCAATTTTCTTGATAATTTTGTATTTTAATTGTACTTCATGCATTTTGTTTATACATTTTTTTCTCTAATAGGCAACCTTTTCTAAAGAAAATAGTCTAAAAAATAAAGTGCTGTATTGATTTTTTTATATCTTTATCAGTATTTGAACAAAAATAGACTATTTACTTAATAACTAACCTTATGAAAACACGGATTTACTTTTTAATCGCTTCCTTGTTTTTTACAAGCTTTATTGCAAATTCACAAATTGTATTAAGCAATAATACAGCAGCAAATCATGTTGCAACTATTTGTGGGCCAGGAATTACTTATTCCAATGTAACTTTAACTGGTAGTGCACAATCTATTGCAAAATTTATTGGAGGAACATCTGGTGGTCTTGGTGCTGCTATGAACTCTGGTGTAGTTTTAAGTACTGGTAACGTAGCCACTCCTGCAGTATTGCAAGGAGCATACACTGTGTTTAGATCCACTAGTATGGGGACTACTGGAATAACAGTATTAAATCCTATCGCAGGTGTTACTACATATGATGGCATAACGCTTGAGTTTGACTTTGTACCTATTACAAATGCTATTAATGTGAAATACATTTTTGGTTCAGAAGAATACAATGAGTACGTTAACTCTGGTGTAAATGATGCATTTGCTTTTTTTATTAGTGGTCCCGGAATAGCAGGTCAAAAAAACATTGCTGTTATTGGCGCTTCCACACCTGTAACTATTGACAACATAAACAATGGTACAAATGCTGGTATGTACCGTGACAATACTGTATTACATAACAACAATCCAATGGATGGTTATACGGTGCAGCTTACAGCAGCTCAAGCAGTTCAAGCATGTCAAACTTACCACATCAAATTAATGATTGCAGATGGTGGTGACCATATTTATGACTCTTGGGTTTTCATTCAAGAACAAGGTTTGTTTGCTGTTGGAAATCCTCCTGTAACTCTTACCGGTTCTAGTGGTGGAGGTGGTGGCACCTTCCCTGAGGGTTGTACAAACGCCAGCTTTACATTCAGTATTCCAACCGCTCAGGCAACTCCATATACTTTTAATGTAACTTGGACAGGAACAGCTACTTCTGGGGTAGATTACAATTCACTTCCTACTACAATAACAATTCCAGCCGGAATGACTTCTGTCATCATTCCTATTACTGTATTGTTAGATGGTATTACTGAAGGAACTGAAACAGTTATCTGTAATTTCCCCGCCACGGTTTGTGCCCCCGGTCAGCTAGTGGTTAACATTGTGGATGCGAATCCGCTCGTCGTCACGGCAAGTCCTGACGTTATGATCTGTAATCCTGGAGGTAACACCTCAATTTCTGCAAGCACAACTGGCGGTACTGGAACTGTAACCTACTCTTGGAATCCAGGTGGGGGAACAGGTTCTCCTCTAACTGTAACACCTGCTTCAACTACTACATATACGGTTACAGCAACTGATGCGTGTAACACAACATCAACTGATCAAGTAATTGTTACTGTTTCTCCACTCGGAGCGCCAGTAGTTACTCCAACAGCTGAAACATGTGCTAACTACAACAATGGTTCTGTAAATATTAATAACGCACCTGGAACTGGTCCTTATACCGTTACCATTAATGGTCCAACTACGGCTACTGTTACAGAAGCCAATACTGCTGCTGCTTCAGCTAACTTTACCAACTTACCAGACGGAAACTATACATATACCGTAACAAATGCGAGTGGCTGTACATACAATGGAACTTTCGTGATAACTGCCGGACCTCCTTGTTGTTCTGTAACCGCTGCTGGCACAAACATACTTTGTAACGGTGCTAACACAGGTACTGCCTCTGCAACTCCAACGGGTCTTGCTCCATATTCTTATTCTTGGACTGGTGGTGGTGGTTCTGGACAAACAGCTACCAACCTTACTGCTGGTTCATACACTGTTACTATGACAGATGCTTCGGGCTGTGTGGCTACAGCTTCTGTAAACATCACGCAACCAACTGCTATTACAGGCTCCCTTACTCCTACTCATGTAACTTGTAACGCTGCTTGTAACGGAGCAATAGCTGTAACTGCATCTGGAGGAACTCCTCCTTACCAATACAGCAACAACGGTGGTACTTACCAAGCTTCTAATAATTTCACTGGGCTTTGCAACGGTTCTTACACAATTGTTGTTCGTGATGCAAACAACTGTACTTTTACATTAACTCAAAATATCACACAGCCTGCAGTTTTAAACCTTACGCAAACTGCTATCACTCAAGCTTTCTGCGGTGCAAATAACGGTTCTGTTACTGTTTCTGCAACGGGTGGTACTACTCCTTACCAATATTCTATTGATGGAGGATCAAACCAAGCAAGTGCTACATTTAACGGTCTTGCACCGGGTGCGCACACTGTTCAAGTCACAGATTCAAAGGGCTGTACAAAAACATTAAGTATTACAATTACTGCTTCTGGCGCTCCGGTTGCTTCCATTCAAAGTCAAACGAATGTTAGTTGTTTTGGTGGTGCTAACGGACAAGTAATTATTGGTCTTGCTGGGGGAGTTGCTCCATTCACCTATTCTATTGGTGGTCCGGCACAGCCTTCAAACACATTCTCTGGTTTAACTGCAGGTTCATACACTGCTACAGTTACAGATGCAAACGGTTGTTCTGGTACTGCACCTTTCACCATTACTGCTCCAACACAACTTACGTTTACTGCTACACCAACAGGTGCTTCGTGTAACGGAATTTGTGACGGTTCAATCGCTGTTACTGCGTCAGGTGGTACTGCACCGTATCAATACTCTTCAAATAATGGGATTACTTACCAATTATCAAACTCGCTTACTGCACTTTGTGCGGGCACTATCCACGTGGTTATTAAGGATAACAACGGATGTATGACAAACAATGATATCGTGGTTACACAACCTGCTCCACTTACTGCAACGTATGCAAATGTTGATCCTATTTGTCATGATGCATGTGATGGTCAAATCGTTGTTACTCCTTCAGGTGGTACTGCTCCAATGCAATATGGATTGAATGGTGGTGCTTTGCAACCAAGCAACTCTTTCAACACCGCATGTGGTGGAAACAACACGGTGGTTATTCAAGATGCAAATGGTTGTCAAATATCTTCTGTGCAAGCATTGGTAAATCCTCCGGGATATGGAATCGACTCCACACATTACCATCCTTCAAACTGTGGTAACAATAACGGTGAACTTACAGTAGTTGCCAATGGTGCAAACGG
>JBDHXR010000117.1:0-7915 GCA_039810825.1 Fluviicola sp. | reverse complement strand
TAAAGCCAATTTTAATTAATCCCCAAATAAAACTGAATATGGCTAAAATAACGCCAATCCGAAAAACAATTTCTATAAATTTCACGCCTTAAAATTCGTAAAATCAACTGACTTGCACAAGAGTCTAAGGTATAAATTGACTATATTTGATAAAATTTTATAAAAATGAAACATTTTATTTTAGTTGGGGTGCTTTTTTGCTTGTCATTGGTACGTGCAGAAGAAGGAATGCTCATCCCATCTGTTTTGCAAGCTTTTGAATCTGACATGAAGGCGAAAGGGATGAAATTGTCTGCTGCTGATATTTATTCGATTAACAATGGCTCTTTAAAAGATGCAATTATGCATTTTGGAGGAGGATGCACTGCTGAACTGGTTTCTGATAAAGGACTTTTGCTTACAAATCATCATTGTGGGTTAGATGCAATACAAAAGCATTCTTCAACTCAAAATGACTATCTAAAAAACGGATTTTGGGCTAAAACATTCAAAGATGAGTTACCAAATATTGGCTTAACGGCTACTCGAATTGTGCGAATAGAAGATGTTACCGAAGCAATGAAAGCTGGTTTGGTTGGTGTTGAAGATGGAAATAAATTAGCAATGCTAATCAAGAAAAATACTGCAAAATTGGTTGAAGAGGCAACCAGAGGTACACATTTTGAAGCAGAAGTAAAGGCTTTTGATTATGGCAATAGCTATTATTTAATGGTGAAAGAAGTTTTTACCGATGTGCGTTTGGTTGGCGCTCCTCCTAGTTCTATTGGTAAATTTGGTGGAGATACAGACAACTGGGTGTGGCCAAGACATACAGGTGATTTTTCAGTTTTCAGAATATATGCAGATAAAAACAATATGCCTGCAGCGTACAGCCTAGAAAATGTTCCTTATTCCCCAATTCGTTTTTTAAAGATTGCTTTTAACGATAGAAAAAATGGTGATTTCACAATGGTTTATGGCTTTCCAGGGTATACAGAGCAACACATTAGCTCTGAGTACTTGCGGTATTTCGTTGAAAAACAACGACCAATGGAAATCGATATGCGCACTAAAAGTTTGAGTGTTATCAATGAGGCAATGAAGTCTTCAGACTTGATACGTATTCAATACATGGCTAAACAAGCTCGCATTGCAAATGCTTGGAAAAAACACATTGGACAAATAGATGGACTAAAGCAATTGGATGCTGTTGGAAAAAAACAAGAGTTTGAGAAGTTGTATAACGAGCGAGCTAACTCTAAACCCGAATGGAATAAATATGCAGGGTTGGTAGAAAAGATGAATAAACTGGTGGCTGATAAAAGCATGTTCGAATACCAATATACCTTGTTTATTGAGTATTTATTTGTTGGACCGGAATTTTTCAAGCTTGCTCGAGGATTAGAAGATTTACAGCGAAATGAACTGAATTACAAGGCAAACAACACGTTTAATGACCAAGTGAGGAAATTAACATTGGCTTCAGAAGGATTTTTTAAAAATTATGATAGTAAAGTAGATCTAGGTATTTTTAATATTCTCACTCCAGCTTTTAAGTCAAATTTGAGTACTAATTTCCAAATTGAACTGTTGAGCAATCCAAAATTATCTGAACAGATCTTTAAGAAGTCAATTTTCGTCAACAAAGAAAAATACGATGCTTTTATGAAAAATTTCTCAATCAAATCATTCAAAAAGCTGGCTAAAGATCCCGGATACCTACTCACCAAGGCTTGCTATGAAAACCTTGTAGGTAGAATAGTTCCTGTTTACCAAGAGTACAATAGTGAAATGGATGCGTTGCTGAAAGAATATGTTGAAGGGAAGTATGTCATGTTTCCTGATGCCAAGCATTGGCCAGATGCAAATTCAACTTTGCGTGTTACTTATGGTAAGTTAGAAGGGTCTGCGCCTGTGGATGGAATGGCGTATATTGAGCACACAACACTAAAAGGAATTGTAGATAAACACAATACAGGCAATCCTGATTTTGATGTAGAACCACGCATGTTGGAATTGTACAAAGCAAAAAACTACGGAAATTATGCACAAGGTGATGAATTGTGGGTGTGTTTTACCGGTTCTAATCACACTACAGGTGGTAACTCAGGCTCTCCTGTTATAGATGCAAACGGAAACCTAATGGGCTTGAATTTTGACAGAAGCTGGGAGAGTACTATGAGCGATTTTTACTTTGACTCAAGCAGATGCCGCAACATTGTGGTTGATATCCGATACGTTCTTTGGGTAATGGATATATACTGTGGTGCAACACATTTGGTAGATGAAATGGTTTTGGTGAAGTAGGAGCGTATTTATATACCAATTCTTTAGAAATAGAAAAGTCGGTAAACTAATTTTACTTACCGACTTTTTGTTGAAATTACAAATAGCTTACTCCTCAGGTAATATGTTCATTTTTTCAGCAAAATGATAACAGTAATCACGCAAATCTGCCGTTATGAGTGTTTCACCTGTTGCTTTCTCAAAAGTGTCTGCCATTGTGAGTAAAGATTGATGGAAGAATTGCTTCATTTCTTCAACAGACATGTCTTTTGTCCATAAATCAATTTTCATTGTGTTTTTCTCAATCGGATCCCAAACAGAAAACAAGACCGCTTTGACAGGTGCGTTCTCTACATCTCCATCTGCCGCACTCCAGTGCATTTCCAAAGGAATATTGTTTGAATTTAATCCTACTTTCAGTTTGATTTCAGAGTATTTTTTTACGATTTCATCACTCATAATTAATCATTTATTTCATATTCACTTAACAATTCGTTGTAGGGTGTTGTTAAAAGTTCGCTCAAAGATAATTGATATTGTTCCATATAGCTACAAACAATGCGATATCCCATGAATTGTCCCATCCTGTCAGGACTATTCTGTGGCAATCCTGCCGTAAAAGGTGCTTCTTGCAAAAAGTTTGCTTGCTCTGTTTCGTTTTTTCTAAAAAGTAAGTTTTCTTTTACCAAGTATTCCCAAACCATCCGCTCATTCGTTACAGCCCATTGATAACTTTTGTCGGAATAACGCAAAATGATCGATTCATCAACATTGGGAAACGCGGCTTTTGTGAGGTACAAAATTTTGCCCCATTGAATAAATGCTGAAATATTGTTTAAGTCTTTTTGGGGTTCGCAAATATGCGTCATAATCCATGCACAAACGGCATCACGTTCCATGTAACGCTCATCCATTGCTTTTTTAATCCAAGCATAAAAAGTTTCGTTTGGCAACTCTTTGATGACTTTATTGTTTTCACCTAAATAGCGTTCTAAACCAATTGCAATATCTTTTTCTGTACAATACACGCTGGATGCAAAATACGAATTCATGTACACCAAGTTCTCAGGTAGTTTGGCTTGTGGCAGATGGATATTTAACCGTTTTAATCCGTTTTCAATAGTACTTGTTTTTTGCTTTAGAGTTTTAAACTTTTCAGAAGTTCCTTTTTCCAATCGTTGAAAATAGGGGTTGGACTTAATGTCCATATAACTGCTATCAAATCCTGCATCTGTTGGCATTCCTGTTTTGTAGCAATAATACAATTGGTATTCTAATATTTCCGGAATTTTTGAATAGTAGGTTTTGATTTCTGAAACAGTACCTGAAAGTGTGGATTGATTAAAGAGATTATCAATGCGTATTTCGTTTAGTTTATAGGAGCTCTTATCAATTGAAACATCAAGCGGATTGCTGCATGAATATGCCAAGAACAGAGCAAGAAAATAGGTAAAACGAAGAAGAACTTTTGACATGTTTCTTTATTTTGTCCAAAAATAATCATTCTATTCTCATTCAAACCAATTATCTTTGAATCCAAAATTAAAACAACATGAAGAAATTAATATTGAGTTGCTTTGTGTTTGCGGTTCTTTTTGTAGCACAAGCACAAGACGCAGATAAGAAAGTGAATATTGGATTGGCATATCAGTTTGGTTTAAACTTTAATAAACCAGGCACCAATGCAATAACCAAAGATGGAGCAGGAGTGCAAAATGCTATCGGACTAAATTTAAACATCAATTTTAACGATAACATTGGCTTGGCAACAGGTCTTGAATTTGATTTTGAATCGGTGAAGTATAATTTCTCAACCCTAAATGGAAACAATTACTATTTCTATAACGACAAAGAAATCCGTCAAAATACTGCTACCACTTCTACAGATAAGTTGTTCCGAATCTCTGAAAGAGATTACCACAACATTTATACATCTATCCCTGTCATGTTAATTTTTAGAACTAACCTGATTGGCGATTTCAGGTATTATGGAAAATTTGGTGCTAGAACAAGCTTTTTGATTAAGTCTTCCAGTGAAGATGAAGGGTATATTTTTAGTACAAATAGTGTGGCTGATGTAGAAACTGCAAATTCAACTTTTACGGGTACTTCAGAAGATAACGAAGGGATGCGCGGGAAATATGGTTCAGACATCGTTTTCTTCCGTGCAGCTTTAGGTGTCGCAGGTGGCGCGCAATGGAACTTTACAGGAAATACAATGGTTTTTGCCGAGTTAGGGTATTATTATGGGCTTACTCCTTTGCATGTGAGTAACAATAAAAAGGATGATAAAATGACGTTGTTTAATTACGATGCTACTTCAGGGGCAAACGATTATTTTCGTTTAAAAGCCTCTCAAATGCAAGTGTGCTTGAAAATAGGAATCTTGTTTTAAGAGATAAATAATAACTTTTCTAATCCCATCAAGAAACTTTTGGTGGGATTTATTGTATACATAAAACCATGATCAGAGAAAACGATACAATTGCTTACATAGTCACTTGGTTAAAAAAGTATGCACAACAGTGTGGCACTAAAGGGTTTATTATTGGTATATCTGGTGGAATTGATAGTGCAGTAACGTCAACTTTGTGCGCAAAAACAGGTTTAGATGTTTTGGTGTTAAACATGCCTATTCGTCAAACAAAAGCTGAATCGGATAGGGGAGTAGAACATATTTCTTGGTTAACATCCAATTTTTCTAATGTAAAAACGTTGACTATAGAATTGACAGATACTTTCACTATGTTAGAACAGGCTTTCCCTCACCAAACAAAGGTAAATCCATTGGCAATGGCAAATTCTCGTGCCCGTTTGCGTATGACAACACTTTATGCTGTTGGTCAAACAAACAGCCTACTTGTAGCTGGAACAGGAAACAAAATAGAAGATTTTGGAATAGGGTTTTTTACCAAGTATGGCGATGGTGGCGTAGATATTAGTCCAATTGCAGATTTAACTAAATCGGAAGTGTTTCAATTGGCTAAAGCACTAAACATTGTAACTTCTATACAGCTAGCAAAACCAACAGATGGATTATGGGAAGATGGACGATCTGATGAAGACCAGATTGGAGCAACCTACCCGGAACTGGAATGGGCGATGGAATATTCCGATTATGGTCAGCAGTTAACAGAGCGACAACAAGAAGTTTTGGCAATCTATGCTAAGTTGCATAATGCAAACAAACACAAATGGGAACCCATTCCCGTTTGTATTTTACCGCAATCTGTTCGATGTTGAAATTTACATGGATCGTATTATTGGTAACGTTCTCATTCTCGTTATGTTCGCAAGATTACTTTAATCAGTATCAGCCACTACGCAGTTCTGGTAATATTCCGACTGATTTTTACAAATCAACTGCTCTTAAAATCAAAGAAGACAAAGCAACTGATCTGTCTCAACTTTCTAAAAGATACAGCAAATATTTTGTTTCTCAAATTCATTATTCAATAGATGAAATTCTTCGTTCTGGAGATATTACTTTTGGTGATTCCATTAGTAATTACTTGCAAGATGTAGGTAATCGCTTACTGAAAACTAGTCCTGAAGTCCAATCCAAAATTAGGTTTTATTCTTTCAATTCGCCTGTGGCAAATGCGTTTTCAACACGGCAAGGAATCATCTTTCTTTCGACAGGTTTGCTCGCCCAATTTACTACAGAAGCTCAATTGGCTTACGTTTTGGCACATGAAATTATTCATTTTGAAAAGGGACATGTCTTTGAACATTTTAAATATAGAACAAAGGCTAGGTTTAACTCAGCGAATGAACGCAATCGGTTGCTTTCTAATTATTCTAAAGAAAACGAGCTGGAAGCAGATAAGCTGGCTATCAAATTGATGCATGACGCTGGGTACAATCCCAAGCAGGTTGCAAAAACGTTTGATGTACTTTTGTATGCGCATTTACCATTTGAAGAACTTGTTTTTTCAACACAATATTTAGGCAGTAAACAAATGCAAATTCCTTTAGAATTGCCGATAATAAGACCGAAACAAATAGCAGTAAACTCAGGTTTTAATGATTACCTAAAATCTCACCCCAATATTGATAAACGCAAATTGAATGCAGAAAATGAAATTGCTAAATTTTCGTTGTGGAAAGAAACAAATTTTTTCGATAGCACCCGTTTTTTCTTCATCAGAAACATTGCTCGTTTTGAATACGTTCGTAAAAAAGTGTATTTCAACGAACCAATTGAAGCCTTGTATGCAATCTATATATTAGAAAAAGAATTTCCAACCGCTGCTTTTCTTCAAGAAATGAAAGCACAAGCGTGGCTGGATATCATGAAATTGACCGATGTAAACGCTAAGTATTCAAATTCAAAAGTAAAATGGATTTCGCAGAAGTTTCTTTCAAAAAATAATTTTGAAGGTCAGATTTCTATTTTGAGTCAATTTCTAAATTCAATCTCAAGTACTGCAAAACTAGCTGTCGGGCTGAGGCAAATTCGTGATATTTATTTGAAAGACACCACTTCGTTGGTAATAAAAGAAGCTTGGAATCGAGCTGTGCAACTTGTGGCTGAAAGCTATATATTCCCTTTAGAATCGTTCTCTGAAAACAATTACAATGAAGCAAAATCTACCATTGAAAAACTGTCCGGTGCAGAGGAAAGGAATCAACCCATTGCTACAGATAAATACAGCATCATTACTAACCAAGCAAAAGGAGTAAATGCTACCTTTCGAATTGATTCTACAAAGTTTTACCTCTACGGAATTTCAGACTTAAAATCAGATTCAACTTTTCTACACGCATATTCAAGTTTCAAAAAATTAAAATATGCAGAAGATGAAAAAAAGGAACGCTTCAACAATCTTACCGATGTTGAACAGCAAAAAGAGACTAGACAATTCGCTATTACTGAATTGCATCAAAATCTAGATTCAGTATTAATACTTCGGCCTGCAGTGTTTGACACAAAATTTAACCAAAGTATTAATGTTTTTAAGACTTTGAAAACAGAAAGCCTGTTGCATCAAGCTATTTTAGAGAACGCTAAATCGTTAGGTATTTATCCAGTAATGCTTGACTTTCAAGACACCTTGAGTAGGGATGTTGCAAAATGGAATGATATTGCCACTTTAAACGAAAGCGTATCCAGAGCAATCCAAGATAATGATTACGATGCCTTTGTTGCAGATAGAACTGCTTTGGATAGAATACAAAAGAAATACGGGATTCAAAAATTGCTTTTTGTAGAATTTCAGCATACTTACAAACCAAAATTTACGTTTGGGAATGTAACCTTGTTTACTATTCTATTGCCTGTAGGCTTGTTTTACTTTCCTATCGAGCTTCTTTCCGCTCACCTTTCTGATTGGCAGTTTTATCTTGTAGATTTAAAAACTGGAAAATTGGTCGTAAATCGTGGTTTTTTTGCCAATGAACCCTCCACAAAAAATGCATTGGGTTCGCGTGTGTTTAATATGTTGCATGAATTCAAAACAGTATCAGATGAATAAGTGGAAAGTGCTTTTTGTTTTTTTTCTTACTGTGAACAATTTGTTTTCACAACAGAACGGGTATTACGGAAGAAAATTGTTTTTAGAAATTGATGGACAAGGGCAGTTTCCTGTGTTGCAAACACTATTTGGTGAAGACAAAGGCTTTGTTATTCGTAAAGATAAATTGAAAA
>JBDHXR010000116.1:0-7937 GCA_039810825.1 Fluviicola sp. | reverse complement strand
CTATAGGTGCAGACCAAAGTAATTTTTCTAAATTGTATATCAAAAACAATAACCGTACAGCAGGTATAGAACTGACACAGGTTGGAAACCCACAAGCGTACTCTAAGTTGATTTACATGGAATTTTCTGAGCCTTCAACGCAAATCTTTGAAGTGCACAATTCCACACTCAATTCCACACCTTTTTTATTGAAAGCAAATGGAGATATGGCTATCAATAATGGAATACAAAATATATTTCATTTGTATTCAAATGGAGTGTTATCCTTGCACGGTGATAACGGCATTGAGAGCTTTCGGGTTGAAGGAAGTGGTTTAGTACGTTGTAGAAAAATAAAAGTAGATACACAAACTTGGCCAGATTATGTTTTTGAGAAAGACTATCATTTGATGCCATTAAAAGAGTTGGAAGAATATATACAGACAAACAAGCATTTGCCTAACATACCATGCCAAGAACAAGTGTTGAAAGATGGCGTTGAACTTGGTGAAATGAACGTGAAACTTCTTGAAAAAGTAGAAGAATTAACCCTTTATATGATTCAGCAGCAAAATGAATTGAAAGAATTGAAAGATGAAGTGAATAAACTTAAAAAAGGAAAATTATGAAGATGGGCTTATTTCTTTTAGGTTTTATGTTAATGCATTTACTACCAATTTACGTTAATTCACAAACACCCAATATGAATGGAAGATTGGCAAAGTATTGGTTTTATCGTTGGCGCCTGCGAAATGATTTTATGGTTATGGGTGAAGGTCCAGGTAAAAGCTTGATTGCTGAAAGCAGAAACGAATTTCGCACACAATACATGAAATGGGCAGATGCTACCATCATGCATGGTTATTATCTCGCTATGCTTGCAATAGAACATAAAATTTTAGAATCAAAAAACAGATGGGAAGATCTGAAAAATAACGAAAGAGAGTTATATTTTGCGATTAAAGCTTTTGAACGCTTAGACTATGTTTCTGAAACTTTTTATTCTTCAGAGGGAAACAACCATGATGCATATAGGGTTGGAGATATTCCTTTACAACCAGATATCAACGGTTACTTTTTTAGAGATGATGTTCCTCCTGACTTTTTAAATCATGATCCAGATATTGAACCAAATCCTTATAATGAATTTACTGTAAATTATTATAAGTTGACAAGTAATAAAACAGGTATAGATTATGGTTATCTAACATATAATTTAAGTGACTACTCTAGTTTATGGGGTCTAACTTTAAATACGTCTACTTCACCTCCAGATTTATTAAACCCACAACACCCAATTGTCAATTATAAAAAAGGAACTACAGATATAGAGCCTGAAAGCGGTATTACCCCTTTTGGTTATGGAGAAGAAAGTCAAGATCAAGTAATTAGACTTTTATTAGGTTTTATGACAATAATAAAGAGTGTTCCTTTTCACATCTATTCCATTGATAGAGATAAAGATGGTGTAAATGATGCAACCATGAATTTTTACAACGAGGCTCAGCGTCATAGCACCAATATTATTGGGCGTATGGCAGGTAGGTTTAGCGGAACAACAGTTGTAGGTACTAACGACAATGCTTTTGTACCTTATTGGGATGATTTACTTGAATCCGTTGGATCTTCTTATTGGACAATATTAAATCCACGTCATAAACAGGTTTCTATTGGTGGTGGAATATATCAATACATGATTCCAATTAGGGCTGTATCTTTACCTTTGTTTACTACACAAAATGATATTGGAATTACACAGCAAAATTATGTAATGTTTCCGCTAAATCCTTCAGCATATATGCTATGGAATGCGGGTATTAATGGGTATAACGATTGGGTAAATGCTAAAATGGCTTTGATACTGAATGTAATATCTCATAGTGGAACAGGCATTTTGCCTGTTGGTCGTTTTATTGCAAAAAAAAGTGCACAGCTAGATATTGACGGATTTTATGTACCGTTATTCGATTATTTTTGGGACTGGAATCCGTCAAGTGATAAAGATAAAGAACGAAAACAACACGCTTATAATTATGCAGATTTAATGTTGACAGCTGCGCCGTGTGTTGGACCACATAATTTTGGAAAGACAGGGCACTCTATTAATGGAGCATCTCTAGAACCACCTTTTTCAGTTAATCAACAACCAAGTGGGATACCTTATTATTGGAATGTGCCTTTTTTATTTGATAATCCACACGAGACATGGGATGATGGAATTGGTTGGGATAATGAAAATCATGAGCAAACAATTCATGAAGGATGGTTTTCAGGTGTAGATTACATGTTGCTTTATAATTTAATATACGCCAATAATGATTCTGTACAGCCTTTATATCATGATCTTATCAATCGCCTTGTTGATTATGATATTAATACGGATTTACAAGAAGTATTATCAAATAATTCAGCAGATGGACTAATGATTGGTGCATTTGAAAATATGAGAATAACAAATAATATTTTTGGAAATACGCCTATTACGATTAAAGCATTGGATTTTATAGAAATTGATAATGGTGTTATTTCACCACAACAAAATGGAGAAATCATAATTGAAACTGGTAAAATAACGTGTGGAGACAATTTTACTTCCTCAAATACTCCTTATTCAAGATCTCAATGTGAAACTTGTGGAATAGAAGGACAAATTGGAAGCACTTTAGCGCCACAAACTGAAGGCAGAGTATGGAGTGCATATATTGAAATGCCAACAATTGATGAACTTGAAAGAAGCTCAAATAAAGAATTGGTAGGTGGCGAAGTAGAATTAAGTGACTTCAATGGGGCAATCTATCCAAATCCAGTTACAGATTTCTTCCAGCTGGTGGAAGTTGATAACATTATGCAGATTCATTTAATGGATCAAAATGGCGTTACTATCAAAACATTCAATCCAAAAGAAAGAATTTTTGACGCTCAAAGGTTAACCCCCGGAATTTATACATTACTATTAAACCTTACAGATAATGAAATAAAGTACATTAAACTCGTTAAGTTGTAATAATTCTATTAATAAAAAATAATAAAAGTGGAACTGTCAGCAACTAAACAATTAAGAACCTCCATTTGGTTTTATTTATTTTGGTTTTCCACATTAGCACTTCAAGCATATTTCACAGAATTAACTGCTGATGAAGCATACTATTGGATGTATTCAAGAAATATGAGCTGGGGGTATTTTGATCACCCACCTATCATCGCAGTACTTATTAAATGGGGCTATTCAATTTTTCAAAATGAATTGGGCGTACGATTATTCCCTGTTTTGTTTAGTACTTTAACATTTTATATTGCTGAAAAATGGATTAATCCAATTAATTTAATAAACTATTATTTATTAGTTTTTTCAATTGGCATTCTGCACTTTATTGGTTTTATGGCTTTGCCAGATTCGCCATTCATTTTCTTTACTTGTCTTTTAATTTTTTTATATAAAAGATATTTAATTCAGCCTACTTTATCCAATTCACTTTTGATAGGAGTTGTTGTTGCGTTGATGTGTTTGTCTAAATACCACAGTTTTATTGTACTCTTTATTTTGCTTCTCTCAAACATTAAGTTGTTAAAAGATGCCTATTTTTGGTTGGCTGTATTGATTGCTGTATTGTTATTGTTGCCACACTTTTTTTGGCAATATAATAATGGGTTTCCCGCTCTAGTATATCACTTGTTTGAAAGGAGTACAGCAAATTATCAATTCACATTCACAACCCGTTACTTAGTAGATCAACTTTTTGTTTTAGGTCCTTTAACTGGTCTTTTTTTCTTCTTTGTGGTAGCAAAAGAAAAAGTGAATAATCAATTTGAAAAAACGCTTAAATTTCTTTTTTGGGGAGCATTTATCTTTTTCTTTTTCATGTCCTTTAAAGGTCGTGTTGAAGGGCATTGGACATTGTTTGCAATACTTCCTGCGCTGTATTTTGGTACCCGATATTTAGAAAAAATAAAAATAAACCAGTGGATACTAAATTCACTCTTTGGCTTTTCTATTATTCTAGTTTTTCTAAGTCGAGTTTTGGTAACTTCTTTCGTATCTTCCGATAATGTCAATTTCTTGCAAGGGGTATTAAAATCTTTTCACAACAAGAAAGACATGTTAGCTATTCATCGTTATGCCGATTCAAATGTAGTTGGTTTTATGAATTCCTATCAAAAAGCTTCTTTATACTGCTTTTATACAAAATCGAAAGCTTTTTCCTTGAACAACATAATGGGCAGAAAAAATCAGTTTGATTTATGGGGCAGTGAAGATGCTTATAGAGGAAAAAGAATTATGATTATTCCAAACTACGAGATTGAAAAATTTGAAAAAGCAGAGGGAACATCTCAGCTTACTAGATTTAGTTATATTGATAATTTTCAATATTTTTCAGGGCTTCAGATTGTAGCGAATGGCTTAAAAAAAAATGTTTCACCAATAGATACATGTTTTGTGTCTTTAGATTTTATAAGTAGAGAAAATTCGAGCTTTAACTTTGAATCAAACCTAGGTTTCCCTTCCTATCTTTACTACCAATTTTTTGATGGAAATCATTTATATAAACAAGAGAAATGTTTCAAAATCACCAATTCAATGATAATATCGATTCAGCAAGTAAAAGTGATTTATCCAAAGAAAACGGGGAATTATGGATTGTATTTTACAATAAAAACGGGATGGCTTCCTAATTCGATAAATAGTGTCAGATACAATGTTAAAGTAGTAAATAAATCGTTTGAAAATTAAACATTCAGTTTTACTAAAACTCACTTTTGTTGGATTTAAAGCAAGTACAAAATTGAGCCAAGGACTATAAACAAGTTGCAATTTGTTTAAGAAAAATTGCCGTATAGTGAATCAATTGTAAATTCTCAATAAATTACTGCCGTTCCATTCTGCTCGATATTGCCGCAATCCCCATTTTGAGTTTGAGATTGGCGAACCATCATACATAGAGAAGGTGGCATTCGAGCAAGGGTCGTTTAGCTGTAAAAAGTTGCTTGAGTCTGATACCAATCCACTTTCACACTTTCCATCTTTATCCTCTGGCGACATACGCTCCCACGCCACAAAAACTTCTTGTGACTGCCTGTACACAACAATTCCTTTTATTCCTCCATTTACATAAGCCCAGCCCCCAGTGCCATTCAAGTTTTGATAACTTGGTAAAGTAAGGTCGATTTCCATATCAAAAGCTATACTTGGCACAGGATGGCGTTTGTCTTTGTTGCATGAAATTGCAAACAAAAAAACAACGGATATAAAAAAAAGACGTATTTTCACTTTTAGAAATAGAATCAAAATTATGCATTTTAAAACGTTTTTCCAATTGTTATTATTGTGTTCATGCATGTTTGTTGTGAGTGCTCAAACTTCTATTGCTTCTGCTCAAGCTACTGTTGAGAAAGCAGAAAAACAAATTGCTAAACGTAGAAAACAAGAAGCAAAACTGTCTAAAAAAGAAGCGAAAAAGGCAAAAAAAGCATTTTGGAAAAAGCAATCAAAATCAGTTAGAAAAAGTGTAAAGCGCAATGAAAGAAGAAACCGTGATGCGGTTCGACAAAGAAATTGGTAGTTAACTGAGTTATTGCTTTGTTGGTGTTTGCGAGAATTGCATGGTGTGTAATTTCTTGTAATATCCGTTTTGCTGAATCAATTCATTGTGACTCCCCATTTCTTTGATTTCACCCTGATCGAGCACTACAATTGTGTCTGCAGATTGAATGGTTGACAAACGGTGAGCAATTACTATTGATGTTCTTCCTTTGGTTAGTTTTTCTGTAGCCAATTGAATTAATCTTTCAGATTCAGTATCCACACTTGAGGTAGCTTCATCCAATATCAACAAATGAGGATTGTAAACATAGGCACGAATAAAAGCAATCATTTGACGTTGACCTACAGACAATACACCACCTCTTTCTCCTACCTGATAATCATATTCACCGGGTAATTTTTCAATAAAAGCGTGCGCACCAACAGCCTTTGCAGCTTCAATAACTTCTTCACGACTGATACGTTCATTGCCCAATGTAATGTTGTTGTGAATACTGTCTGAAAACAAAAACACATCCTGAAGTACAATGGCAACATTTTTTCGTAGTGTTTCTAAATGGATTTCCTTGAGTTCTACATCTCCTATTTGAATAGTTCCTTGTTGATACTCATAAAATCGGCTCAACAAGTTCACTATTGAGGTTTTTCCTGCACCTGTTGCGCCAACAAAAGCTACAATTTCTTTAGGTTTTATCGTTAAATTGATGTTTTTCAGCACCCAGTTTTTGTCTTGGTATCCAAAATATACGTTTTTAAACTCAACTGCTTGGTTGAAATCTACTTCTGTTTTACTACCTGCTTGTTGCGTAAATCCATGTGTATCCAAGGTGTCAAAAACACGTTTTGCACGCACGATTCCCCTTTGTAAAATGTTAAACTTATCTGCCAACACGCGTATGGGTCTAAACAGCATTTGAATCCAGAGAGTAAAACTGAACACTGTGCCAAACAATTCTTTGTCACCAATGTGTTCTCCATTTATTGAAAATGCTGCCCACACAATTAAGAAAGCCATTGAAAGAGAGCTAAGAAAATCAACAACCGGGAAAAAAATAGAAAATGCCCAAACCGCATTGATGTGTGCCTGTCTATGTTCTTTGTTTACTTCTTTAAATTGTTCTTGCTCTTTTTTTTCGCGCCCAAATATTTGAACGATGTTCATTCCGGTTAGCCGCTCTTGCACAAATGAATTTAACTTATTTACAGCTGCACTCTCCTGCTGAAAACTCTTTTTCATGGCTTTTGCAAAAATTCGAGTTGCAATCAACAACACAGGGATAGGAAGTAAAGCCAATATTGATAAATGCCAATTGCTCAAAAACATCATGACTAAGATGATAACGAGCATTAATATGTTTCCTAGTAAATCAATAAGACCAGACGAAAAAACCTCTGAAATTGCTTCAATATCAGAAACCACACGCGTAACCAAACTTCCTACAGGCGTCTTGTCGAAATATTTCATCCTAAAAGTTAGAATGTGATTAAAGGTCTTCTTCCGAATATCGTGGATGATGGATTGCGCCATAAAGTTGGAGTAATAAGACGACAGAAATTGCAGTACTGCTTCGCCAATCAAAATAAACACAACAATTATGGTCCATTTCAAGAAAAGAGAAGCGCTTTTTGTGTCTTCATCTACAACATACTTCTGAACCATATCTCCTATTATTTTGGGACGAACAGGACTTAGTATTGACAAGAAAATTGTACAAAAAAGGGCAAGGAGTAAATAGTTTCGATAGGGTTTGGCAAATGCTAAAAGCCGAGAAAATACTGTGAAATCTACTTTACCTTGTTTAGACATGTTGCAAAAATACACTGTATTTCAATGAATCTTTCCAAATTTTCATAAAATTGAATGTAAACTGTTTGAAATCTTTTTTATGTTCATTATTATTTTATTTATTTGTATGTAAATAACTTGATTCAATTTTCTATTTAATCGCACTATTATGGTTCACAATCTTGGTTTATCAAACTCAATTTTCAATACATTTGTTTCGGAATTACGAGATATTTCAATACAGAAAGATTCGATGCGCTTTAGAAGAAATTTAGAGCGAATTGGAGAAATATTAGGATATGAGTTGAGTAAAAAACTTGATTTTTCAAAAGAGGAAGTGACCACACCTCTCGGTCAAGCAGAAGCTTCACTCTTAAAAACCCAACCCGTTTTAGCAACCATTTTAAGAGCTGGCTTGCCTTTACATCAAGGATTGTTGAATTATTTTGACAGAGCAGAATGTGCGTTTATTTCAGCATACAGAAAACACAAAAATGCAGAAGACTATGATATTCATGTTGAATATTTGTCTTCACCCTCGTTGGATGGAAAAACCTTAATACTTTCAGACCCAATGTTGGCTACTGGAAGTTCTATGATGATGGTGTACAAAGCCTTACTTCGCCAAGGGAA
>JBDHXR010000115.1:0-7978 GCA_039810825.1 Fluviicola sp. | reverse complement strand
GTGAATTGGACGGAGCAAAAGCGAAGAAAATTTCTCAAAACTTTTTGATTACGGCACACTCTGTTCATCAAGCTTATGAGAGAATGAAGGAAAGCTTACATGGTATGATGATTGACTATGTCATTCCATCTATTATCATTTCTCCAATTATTGACGTATTCCCTTTCAAAGAAGGAATTGAAGAAATAAAATCTAAAAGTGGCAAGCTTGATGAAGAATTGGAAGAAATTGAAACGCCTCACAAAATAGGTAAGAAAACCGTTTTCTCTTCTTCGGGTTCAGATGATTTTGAAGATGAAGAAGCTGAAAGTGAGATTGAAGATGAATACCAATCTGAAGATTAATGGCTGATGATTTTCTTCATATTATCTCAAATGATCATCATCAATTTGACAAAGGGAAGTTAGAATCTCATTTTGGAAACGAGCCTTTTGCCATGTTATCCAATTGGCTTAGAGAAGCTATGGAGCGTAATACCCACGAGCCAAATGCAATGATTGTTTCCACAATTGGTTCAGACAATTTCCCAAGAGCTCGTGTTGTTTATCTCAAAGATTTAATTGAAGAAGGTCTTATATTTTACACAAATTACAACAGTGACAAAGGAAAGGCTATTAAAAACAACCCAAATGTACATGCCTTACTGTTTTGGCCAGAATTGGAGCGACAAATTAGCATAAATGCAATAGCTGAAAAAGTGCCATCAGAATTAAGTGATGCGTATTTTGCGAGTAGACCACGAACAAGTCAATTAGGCGCATGGGCATCTCTGCAAAGTGAACGTTTGGAGAGTCGGCAAGAATTGGAAAACAGAGCGAAAGAATATGCCGAAAAATTTCCAACTACGGTTCCTCGTCCTGAACATTGGGGAGGATACCTGTTAAAACCTTTGAATATTGAGTTTTGGCAAGGCAGACCTTCCAGATTACACGATCGAATTGTTTTTAACTTGAAACAAGACCAAACCTGGGAAATCTATAGAAAGAACCCTTAGTATAATGTTTGAAATTACTCCAAAAATTCATGTTTTCCCAAACGGACTTCGATTCGTTTATGTACATTCAAATTCTTTGATTTCTCATTTAGGAATTACTTTTTTAGCAGGATCAAGATACGAGGATGAAAATGAAGTTGGACTTGCGCATTTTTTAGAGCACTGCATATTCAAAGGAACAAAAAAAAGAAGGGCTTACCATGTGCTTTCAAGACTCGATTCAGTTGGAGGAGAATTAAATGCATACACAACGAAAGAAGAAATCTGTGTTTACACCTCGTTTGTTAAAAATCAGTTTGAAAAAGCCATTGATATTCTTTCAGATATTGTGTTAAACAGTACTTTCCCGGAAAAAGAAATTGAAAAGGAAAAAATTGTAGTACTCGATGAAATAAACTCCTATCTCGAAAATCCTGCTGAAAGAATTTTTGATGATTTTGAGAATCTTTTATTCCCAAATCACCCGTTAGGAAACAACATTTTAGGCACGCAAGAATCATTAAACAATTTCAACCAAAAGAATCTTCAAACCTATATTAATACACATTTTTTTACAAATAATGCAGTCGTTTCCTTTGTTGGAGACCTGCCTTTTGAAAAGATTGTAAAAAAAATCAATGTTTACTTTAAAAATACTCCTGTTCGAAACACACGCATTGTACCAAAAGAATTTGCTGGATTTTCACCACAAAAAATCGCAAAAAAGGAGAGCAACTACCAAGCACAAGTAATTTTAGGGAGCATAGCACCTGGTTATGATTCAGACGAGCGAAAACGGATGACTCTATTGATAAACATACTTGGTGGTCCTGCAATGAATTCAAGGCTAACACTAGCTGCACGAGAAAAACATGGGTATACATACAACATTGAAGCACAATATACTCCTTATCCAGATATAGGATACTGGTCCATCTACTTTAGTGCAGATCAAAAAAATGTCGATAAAACGTTAAGAATAATCCACTTAGAATTAAAAAAACTGAGTGAAAAACTTCTTTCACCTTCACAATTGAAACAAGCAAAAGAACAATTAAAGGGACATTTTGCTTTGTCTATGGATTCTAATTTAGGCTTAATGCAAGGGCTTGGAAAATCTTTGTTATTGTTTAATCAAATTGACTCGGTTGAGGAAATTTTTGACGGTATTGATTCCATCACCAGCTACGACTTACAACAAACAGCAAAAAAATATTTTAATCCTGAAGTAATTTCTGAATTGAGATTTGATGTGAAAGATTAATTTTTCTTTACTACAAGCAACGGATAAATCAACATAATAAACCCAACAGTTAACGTAGCTCCAGCTACATAAAATGCATAGAAGAAAGGTCTAATTTTTTCAATCAAGTCAGTATATGCAATTTGAGGGTTGTGATACTGAATGTATGATTTAGAAAAGCCAGCAAATATCAACGACAGAAAGAAAACTACCAATGCTGTGTTTGTAAGCGCATAAGCAAATTGAAATTTTTTATTTTCCAATTTTGGTTTAAACACTTCATAGGCATACGCTAACAACAGCATTGTATTGATACCAATCGTTGTTCCCATTGTGTGCCCAACGATTACATGCGTTCCGTGCATGAAAACATTAAAAACAGGAATGGACATCAAAATGGCTAGTCCTAAATTTGCAAAAACCCACGCATCAGCAGCAAATAGAAGTCGAGCTGGAAAGATATGTTTGATTTTTTTTGCTTCAGTCAAGGATTTACCCCACGTGTAAATTATTCTCCCTAAAATAAATAATTCAGTCATACTTACTAAATACGCAATGTGTTTGATATGAGAAGCCGTGGGAAGTGTGTAAATATGGTGTCCCCAATTAAACATCAAATTAAAAAGACCTAAGCCATATAACATAAAAGCTATGTTTGAGTGGCTGTATTTTTTATTTCCGGATATTTTATCCATCAAATAGATTGAACTTCCATAGATTAACAAATTCCACGATCCAACCAAAGATCCATAAGATTTCCATTGCACAGTCATATCATGAATCAGGTTATTGTTCAATTTAGGTATTACCCACCAAAAGTTAGATTCCAAATAGGTAAACAAAAAGAAAATAAGCCCTGTTGACCACATCCACACATACACAGGTTGATTTTTAATTGATTTTACATTTCTAAAATAATTAACGATAAACAAAAGCCAACCAAGTACAATTAACACAGAAAAATAAGGGTGAAATTCCCAATATTCTCTCCCTCCAAATACTCCAAAACAATATGATAATAAAATTGCAACAAACGAAAGAAGAAAGATAAAATATTGCGCCTTAACCAATACATGGGTTTGAAGGTCTGTTTTACGTTCTTCACTTAAAAAAGTCATCACGCCGCCCATAGCAGCGGTCAATATCCAAAACACAGCAGATGAAACATGCAACGGACGAAGTTTTTCAAACGAAAAGACATCTCTACCAATTCCCGGTACAACATACTGTAACCCAGCCAATAGTCCAAAAACTAAGGTGCTCAACAAAAACAACAAGCCTAATTTTAGAAATTTTTGAGTTTTCATTTTTCTTTATTTTGATTTATTTGCGTAATTGTGCCATCCACATTCAACTCAAAACTCTTTGGATCGGAAGAACCTGTTTTGTCTATGTATTCAAAAAAAGCTAACAAAGCCTTAATTTCTGAATCAGATAAATTAAAATTAGGCATTACTTTGGTACCTGTTTTAAGAAAACTCTTGATGTATTCTTTGTGTCTTTTGCTTGAAACATTTGTAAGGTCAGGACCTAAATGTCCTCCAAGCCCGTATAATTGATGACAAGATGCACAATTTTTTTCTTGCCAAATATTTTTACCCTCAATGGCTAATTTATTTGCTGGGATCGATTCTGGATAATCTTGAAAATAAAGCAATAAGCTATATGAAAAAAAGGCAACCATTAATCCAACAAGCACATACAACTTCACTTGAAAATTCTTCATATTCACTTCAAAATAGTGAAGCAAAAATAAGGCAACAAGAAATGATGAAGTATGACTTAAGTCACGTTTTAAGACTAAAATATCAGAAATAAAGTTCTACCTACTTGAAAACAATTTCATTTCTATGTTTGATTAAATGAGCAGCCAAGACAACAGCGCTTGTAAACAATAAGATAGCAGCAATAAAGAGTAACTCATTCATGTGCGGAATTGAAACATATGCAAATCCTGCAAAACCTTGCAAACCAAGTAAAACTTCGTTCATAATTACCCCTACTAAAAAAGCCATTGAAGCTGTTTTCGTTGTTTTGGTTGTATGAATCCAATCATAAGCAAACATGAAACCGATAATAAACATACTATAAACTCCAAGCAAAATTAAGTGGAGATAAGCAATTACAACAGAGCGCATACCAAAGACCAAGTGACTCAAATCTGGAAGAATCGATATGGTTTGAAAGATGATTTTTAAGGTCATTGCAACAATTGCTGTGTACATAAAAATAGCAAACCATGAATTTGAATTTTCGCCTCTTTTTATTTTAAACAGAGGTAAACATTTCCATAAAATCAATATCCACACAACGAGTTGAACTACAGTAAAGATAACCGCTACAACATACAACCAAACAGGCAAGTTTGTCCACAAAATAGACAACAAGAAGGTAGGGATAATGCACGCTGCTAATACGTTGATATAGTGCTTCAAGTTGACAAAATCTCTTGGCAGAATAGACATTACCATAGCAAATGACCCAAACATAAACCACCCGTTATACTGAAAGTGCAAGTAATAATATACAGATCCCAAATAATGATTTGGAGTAACAGTGCCAGTAGCCATCATGTAAGCCAGGTAAAATGGACCTAAAGCAGAAATCAAACTAAACCAAAGTCCATACTTTGCGCACAAATACACATTATGACGAAGTAAATGTTTTCCGATTCTTAAGTAGTAAATTGTGAAGAGAATTGCTACAACAATAGATAAGGTAGAAAAAATGATAGATACAACGTTGTATCCGTTGATGGAAAATGCAAACAACATTCCAAACGAACAAACTAGGTTGGCAATAATTAAACGATTAAATACTTTCAATCTCTCCATCGATACTCGAGCTGAAAGTGCAATGGCAAGTCCGCTGTATAGCATATGTGTTACCCATCCAGAAAACGCAAAATGAGAATGTGCATGCAATAAGTTTTTCTGCTCAAAAAATGGAAAATCAAACGCAATTTTGTAGCGCATAATAGATCCATAAAGTGCAACAATTGCTAAGTTTAAAATCCCCCAGCGCAGCCATCTTTGAAAAATTGGTAAATGCAACATAACTTAATAATACAATTTATGATTAACAATTTGAACGGAACCAGAACTAGCCATTCGCTTTAGTGTACGAATAACTGTTTCAACACGTAAACCTGTAAAATCAGCTATTTGTTGACGTGTAAATGGAACCAATTTTGTTTCAGTAGTATGCTTAGAAGCCATGTGTTTATTTAGAAACAACTGTATCTTCTCCTCTGGAGTATGGCTAACCCAAATTTGAGCAGCTGTAGCTTTATCGTATATTTTCTCGGCGAAGTTTTGCAACAAGTTAATTGCCAGCTCAGGAAAATCTGTTAATATATTTAGTATGTTTTCTTTACTTATTCGAACAATTACGCCTGATTTTGTTGCTTGTGCAGTGGTAGGATAAACCTTATCGAGCAATAAAGATGATTCACCGAAACTCTGCCCTTCTTGCAACAATCCTTGCATCAATATCTTTCCTTCACTGTTGGTTGAAAAAAGCTTCACTTCTCCTCGGACTATTTGATAAAAAAACCGAGGTGCTGCCCCTTCTTCAAAAATCATTTCGCCTTTAGAAACTTTCTTCGAAACGCCACCGTATGTAATCAATATGTTGTAATCAATCATCATGTTCCATTGAAAACACTTACTTAAACACCTTTTTTATTTAGAATCAATCTTTATAGCCAGCTATTTTCATGCAAATTTAGGAATAAAATTGAATTTAAGACATTGAAGTAAGAATTATATTTGTTCAAAAAACATTCGTAAAGTTATGGTTAAGTTACCCATTTAACAATCCTCCAGTATGAAGAAAAACAATATTCTGAGGTGTGCTAAAAGATTGAGTTTTCAACCAATTAATCAACGAATAAAAAGCCTTTCCGGTATATATCGAATCCAAGGGCAATTGGTATTTATCATTGCAATAGCAGATAAAATTTAACAATTCTTCATTACTTTTTGCATATCCTCCAGCATGACCATCTGCATGCACCACAACATTCAAAAGTGCATCATTAATTTCCTTGTTTGCATAATCTGCATTTTTCAATAGCGCCTCCATTTCGCTCAAAGAATTATATCCTTTTAAAGTAGGAACTACATGCAATTTAGATCTCATAGTGTTTCCAATTGCCAAACCACAACTTGTAGTAGAAGTACCTTGAGCAACAAAAATATGATCTACCGGCAATTTTAACTCATTCCAAATTTCAGCACACCCGATTATCCCTTCTTTATTCGCTCCACCCTCAGGAACAAAATGTAAATCTGAATATCTTTGTTGCCAAATTTGAGAAAAGGTAGGCTCATTTCTATTTTTATATTCGCTTCTTGAAAGAAAAATCAGGTCCATATCTAATTCTTTACAACGCGCAAGATTTCGATTGCTAAATTCTGATAATTCATCTCCCCTCACTACTCCTACTGATTTTAACTTCAACAGATGACAAGCTGACGCAGTAGCAATAAGATGATTTGAAAATGCTCCACCAAAGGTTAATATTCCTTCTTTGTTCTGTTCTTTAGCTTTCAGAATAGTGTATTTCAATTTTCTCCACTTATTGCCAGAAACTTCAGGATGAATTAAATCATCTCTTTTTGCAAATAACTTGATATTTGTAAAACTATGTTCTTCGAGTTGAATTTCTTGTAAAAAAGATTTTGATGTGTCAAATACATTCATGTTTTTTATTTTTGCATCATGGACGATGATTTTAAGCCACTTCCTAAAAATACAAATTTAGAACCAGATGATTTTTATTATTCGGATGAAGGGTATATAGTTTTTACTGAGAAATACTTAATAAAACGTGGATACTGTTGTAAAAGCGGATGTAAACATTGTCCTTATGGCTACGATAAAAAATCTGACCGCATTGTTTCAAAAAACAGTTAATCATCGGCACAAATGCCATTTTCCGGGAATCTGCCTTGGTATTTTGACATGATTCGTTTTATCGTTTTTATGTCCTTGTCAGAATCTCCTGTTGGAATAAACAACGAATCAAATCCACCAGTTTTCGTTTTATAATCAATATATGCAATGTAAATGGGCACTTTTGCACTTTGAGCAATATAATAAAATCCTTTTTTCCAGTTGGGCTGGTATTTGCGCGTTCCCTCTGGTGTGAAAACTAAAAAAAACTCATCATTTTCTTCAAAGTACTTGGCTGCTTGTTCAGTAATGTTATTTTTTTTTGATCGGTCAACAGGAATTCCACCCATCGCTTTTAAAAGATAACCAAATGGAAACTTAAACAATTCCTTCTTAATTAAATATTTGGCTTTCATGTTGTAGCGCATAAACGCAATACGACCTATAACAAAATCCCAATTTGAAGTATGCGGACCAACAACAATTACGGCTTTTTTTAAGCCATCTGGTACATGCTTGTCAATTCTCCAACCAAATAGTTTTAAGATCCAAAAGAAAAATTTTCCCATGAAGCAAAAATACAATAAACATGATTTATAGTTTTGATAATTTATGAAAATCATTAAAATATAGACTAAATTTGGATGCTTTGAAAAGTTCAAAATAAATTTATCGCATTGAAAGTAAATTCTTTTTAAGAAAAATATACCTTTATATCATGCAAATCAAAAAACGCCTTTCCAATGCCATTAATTTAATCACACTTTTATGTGCGTGTATCATCATATTTGTCGCAACCTATTTTTTTTCCACTTATCAAGACAACCTTGCATTTCCAATTTCTAAAAACGCAACTTGGGTAA
>JBDHXR010000114.1:0-8000 GCA_039810825.1 Fluviicola sp. | reverse complement strand
TGGAAATGATTTATATGGTGGAACCTATCGTTTGTTTGTGAATCTATATGAAAAATTTGGAATCAAATTTCATTTTGTGGACTTAACAAAAGCAGAAAACGTACATGCCTTCATCAATGCAAATACCAAGTTGATTTGGGCAGAAACACCAACCAACCCAACCATGCAAATTAACGACATTGAAGCCTTGTCTAAAATTGCAAAACAACACAATTTAATAATGGTTGCCGACAATACATTTGCTTCGCCCTACCTGCAAAATCCTTTAGATTTAGGAGCAGATATCGTGATGCACTCTGTTACAAAATATTTAGGTGGGCACTCTGATGTTGTTATGGGAGCATTGATAACAAACGATGAAAAACTACACCAACAATTGTATTTTATACTAAACTCATCTGGTGCAAACCCGGGTCCTATGGATTCATTTTTAGTGCTTAGAGGCATCAAAACCTTGCATTTAAGAATGGAAAGACATTGTTCAAATGGGCGTAAAATAGCTGAATATTTAAAAGCGCATCCAAAAATTGAAAAAGTTTACTGGCCTGGTTTCCCTGAGCATCCAAACCATGAAATTGCTAAAAAACAAATGAAAGATTTTGGCGGGATGATTTCGATTGTGTTGAAAGATAAATCTATAGAAAACACATTCAAAGTAGCTTCTTCTTTTCACGTGTTTAGCTTAGCTGAGTCTTTGGGTGGTGTTGAATCCTTAATCAATCATCCGGCTACAATGACACATGCTTCAATACCAAAAGAAGAAAGAGAAAAATCTGGTGTAGTTGATAATTTACTACGCTTGAGTGTAGGAGTAGAAGATGTTGAGGATTTAATAGCAGATTTGGAACAAGCATTAGCATAACACAATACATATTAAGAAGAAGAGCAGTTGAAAAGCTGCTTTTTTTTATGCTAAATTTACTCCATGATTGGTTTTTATATACATATCCCTTTTTGTTCCCAAAAATGTAGTTACTGCGACTTTCATTTTTCAACCAACATAAGCAATATGCAACAAATGGTTGAAGCATTGGTTTCAGAGATAAAACTTCGGAAAACAGCATGGAGTGATGAAACCATTTCTACCATCTATTTTGGTGGTGGGACTCCCTCCATTCTCAGCATAGAGCAGCTGAATTTATTAATACAAACCATAAAAAAGCATTATGCTGTTGATGGAGAAGTCGAAATCACCATGGAATGTAATCCCGAAAATTGCACGCTAGAGAATTTAAGTGCGTGGAAATCACTAGGTATTTCTAGGTTAAGCATGGGTGTGCAATCCTTCAACAACCAACAGCTTCAATGGATGAATAGAAGCCACACCAACACCAACACCATAAGTGCAATTGAAAATGCAAAAAAATTGGACTTTAATGAATTAAATTTAGACATTATTTATGGCCTACCTGAGCAAAAAGATTACGATTGGGAAAAAGAATTGGAGCAATTAGTTGCTTTTCAACCTGAGCATATTTCTGCGTATTGTCTAACTGTTGAATCCAAAACGGCCTTAGCAAACTGGGTAAAAACAAAAAAAATTGAAGTACCTACAACCGAACATCAAGCTGAGCAATTTGAGGTCTTGGTAAAAAAATTAACCGAAGCCGGGTATGAACAATATGAAATTTCAAATTTTTGTAGAAACGCCCACTACTCTAAACACAACACAGCCTATTGGAAAGGTCAGAAATACATAGGTATTGGTCCTTCTGCTCACGGTTTTGATGGAGAAAACAGGTATTGGAATGTTTCAAATAATTCCCTCTATATTAAAAACTTAAACAATGAAATACTCCCTGAAACCATTGAAACACTTACAAGTACAGATAAATTTAATGAAACAATATTGTTGGGTTTGCGCACAAAATGGGGAGTAAACAAAGAACAATTGTTCAAACACCACGTTCCAAATAAAAAATGGGAACAAACCTTTCGGCAAAAGGTTGATATGGAATTACTTTATGAAAAAGACACTTATTTTTATTTAACCGAGAAAGGTAAATTGCTTGCAGATAGAATTGCTTCAGATTTATTTATTGTGGTAGATTAACAATTTTACCACATACTAATATTTTTAGATAGCAGATAAGTGAACATCAACATATGTGTACTATTAACCATATAGAAACATAGGCTCACATAGTTTTTAATTTTTGCTCTGTGGATCTATGTACTTATCCCGAAAGTCGAGACAAGATATGGTTCAAAAAACATCATTAAACCCTAAACATTTCTTTTTAGATGTTTTGAAACTTTCCAATACTCAATATCTTAGTTTAACTGGTTTGTAATCTCTTCGAGTTGTTGAACCACTTCTAATAAAAATTTGATTGATCAAGATTTCAAACTCCAGAGGAGTTACATATTGAAAACCATTCCAACAAATATTTTAGTTTTGTAAAAGGCTATTGTTAACTCCAGAAAAAAGACGCCCAGAAACTGAAATTTCGCCCCGCTGGGACTTTTCTTGTTTTGTATTGTTGATATTAGTTGGATTACGCTCCTCTGGAGCTTATCCGATTGAGTTTAATTGTTTATTATCTAAAACTTTCCAAATTTATTCAACGGGTTATTTACATCTACTTGTAAAGATGCGAATACTCAAATTATTTATTGTCAAATGAATTAGTTAGGACTCTTTCCCCTTTATCAACAACACTATTTCTCCTTTTGCCGGTTTTTGTTGAAAGTGTAATAATACCTCTTTTGCCGAACCTCTCACAAATTCTTCATAAAGTTTACTTATCTCTCTGGCTACACAAACCATCCGATTTTCCCCTAAATGCGTTACACACTCCTCCAATGCCTTGTTTATGCGGTGAGGAGATTCGTACAAAACAACCGTTCGGTCTTCATTAAGAAACGAAAGCCATTTGGTTTGCCTCCCTTTTTTATGTGGAAGAAAGCCTTCAAACACAAACCGATCACATGGAAAACCACTTCCTACCAAAGCAGGAACAAAAGCAGTTGGACCAGGTAAACAAGAAACAGGGATACCAGCTTCTACACAAGCACGTACCAATAAAAATCCGGGATCTGAAATTGCAGGAGTACCCGCATCAGAAACCAAAACAGTAATTTCGTTGGTTGAAATTGTTTCTAGACAGCGCTCTAAAGCCTTGTGTTCATTGTGAGCGTGAAAGGGAAAAAGTTGTTTTGTTTGAATGTTTAAATGAGTCAATAATTTCTTTGTAGTGCGTGTATCTTCAGCATAAATACAACCTGCCTCTTGCAGTAAACGAAGGGCTCTTAGCGTAATATCTTCTAAATTACCAACCGGTGTTGGCACCACATATAACATTCCCATTTTGAAAAACTGAAAACAAATCAAACAAAAATAGCTCAACAGATTGATATTCTTCAATAAAATTCAATAATTATCAGATTATTATTCTATCTTTGCGCTCTAATTTTTTGACAAATGTCTTACGGGGTTAAAATTTTTTCAGGAAGAGCCAGCAAAGAATTGGCAGAAAAAATTGCAAATAAGTATGGTATTCCGTTGGGTGACGTAAATGTGATGGAGTTCAGCGATGGTGAATTTCAGCCTTCGTTTGAAGAAACAGTGCGTGGCCAAGATGTGTTTATTGTACAATCCACAATCCCACCTACCGAAAACTTATTTGAATTGTTGTTGATGATTGACGCTGCAAAACGTGCTTCTGCCAGAAAAATCATCGCAGTAATTCCATACTTTGGTTTTGCAAGACAAGATAGAAAAGACAAACCACGTGTAGCTATTGGTGCAAAATTAATTGCAAACATGTTGGCAGCAGCAGGTGTTGACCGAGTAATGACTATGGATTTACACGCAGATCAAATTCAAGGGTTTTTTGAAGTGCCGGTTGACCATTTATATGCTTCAACACTGTTTTTCAATGAAATGAAAGCATTGGACAATGGCAATTTGATTATGGCTGCTCCGGATGCTGGTGGTGCAAAACGAGCAAATGCTTATGCAAAGAAGTTAGACACAGGTTTAGCTATCTGCCACAAACACAGAAAAAAAGCAAATGAAGTTGCAGAAATGACAGTGATTGGTGATGTAGATGGAAAAGACGTGATTTTGGTTGACGATATGTGCGATACAGCGGGCACACTGACAAAAGCGGCAGAGCTTTTTATTGAAAAAGGAGCAAAAAGTGTACGTGCTTTTTGTACACACGCAGTGCTTTCAGGCCCGGCTTTTGATCGCATCAACAATTCAAAATTGACGGAACTAATTGTAACAGATACCATTCCGTTGAAACAAAAAAGTGACAAGATTCGTGTTGTTTCAGTAGCAGATTTGTTTGCTGAGGTAATTGAGCACTTAATTAAAAACGAATCCATAAGTAAGCATTTTATTATATCTTAAAATAAACACAAATGAAAGTAGCACAATTGAGCGGTTCGCCAAGAGCGAACGTAGGGAAAAAAGATGCTAAAGCGTTGAGAGATGCGGGAAAAGTTCCGTGTGTTCTTTACGGTAGCGGATCTCAAACACATTTTTCCCTTGATGAAGTAAAGGTTGAAAAATTAGTTTTCAATCCGGATGTATTTCAAATTGAGTTGGATTTGGAAGGAACCAAAGCAACTGCAATTATTCAAGATTTACAACAAGATCCATTGAGTGGAAAAGTAATTCACATTGACTTCTTGCAATTGGACCCTAAAAAACCGGTTAAAGTTTCTTTACCTGTTCGTTTAACAGGTTCTGCACGCGGTGTATTGGCAGGAGGTAAATTGATGCAAGTATTCCGTAGAGTGCGTGTAATTGGTTTGCCAAGTGCATTGCCAGAAGCAATTACAATTGACATTTCTCCATTGAAAATTGGAATGTCTATCCGTGTGAAAGACTTAGAAAAAGACGGATTGATTATTTCTGAGGCTAAAAATGCTGTTGTTGTTGCTGTGAACATGGCTCGTGGGGCTTCTAAAGCTGCACAAGACGACGATGAAGAAGAAGCATAAAATTTTTCTCAATAGTAAAAGGGGGATTCAGTTTGAATCCCCCTTTTTTATTTCAATATCTTGGTTCAACTGGCTTGTTATCTCTTCGAGTTGTTGAATTGCTTCTGATAAAAATTTGAGTACTCAAGATTTCAAGCTCAAGCGGAGCGAAATTATTTAGAAATATTGTGTGATCGAGATTTTCAACTCCAGAGGAGTGACATATTGAAATCCATTTCAAGAAACATTTTTAGTTGTGTAAAGGTGTATTATTTACCCCAGAATAGAGGAATACCCAGTTTCGCCCCGATGGGGCTTTATTTGTTTTGTATTGTTGATATTAGTTGGATTACGCTCCTCTGGAGCTTACTAGGTGAGTTTAATATATTTAATTCTCCGAAACTTTCCAAATTCATTCAACTGGTTATTTACATCATTTATTAAGATTCGAATACTCAAAAAAGAATTTTTACGCTCTGTTTAAAAAAAGTTTGAATAAAGCTGAAAACAAAAACTTCTGAAATTCAAAAGCAAAAACGCAAAAACGCAATATTGCGTTTTTGCAAAAAAACAGAGTTATTTCCTCATAACGCACATTTTTCTTTTGTATTTCTCCGTGCCTACTTTTGAGATTATGCTGACATAGTAAAATCCTTCTTTAAGGGAAGTTTGTATATTGATTTTATCTGTTGACTCTGCAATAGTTTCTCTGTAAACCAATTTATTATCTAATGAATGTATCTGTAAAATATCTCCTACAATTAACACTCCTTTCACTACAAAACGCCCCTCATTCGGCACCGGGAACAACTCAATTCGTTGTTTTTCAGTTTCTTCCATTCCTAGATTATCAATAACTGTAACGGTGACAGTATCTGCTGAAAAAATACCGTTGAGCGTATGCGACACCACGTAGGTTGTTGTTTCTTGTGGGCTTACGTACAAGCCTGCGGTGTTCGAGGCAAGGGGAGTCCCATCCAACAAAGACCAATTGGAGGGCATGTTGCTGATTTTCTGCCCAATAAATGCCGTATCATTGATAAAAATGGTGGTATCTGCACCTGCATGGGCCGGAATACCCCCCGGCAGGCTATCCAATGGTATTACAGAGACCATGTCTAATACAAAATAAGTACCTGGCGCTACACCATCGGTGTACTCCATCCCTTGTGCGGTTTCTTCGTCGGTATTAAAATTTCCAATGGTGAGCCAAGTTTCACCTCCTTGTGCTTCGTATAAGCCACTCACCAAGGTCCAATGTGCCGAATCTGAAATGATCTCGTTGTTGAAATACTTGACCTGAGCCTCAAGCATGGATGGAGCATTCATATTAAAAGTATATGGATCATTTGCATGCAAAGCCGTATCGCTGAAATGAATGCCTAGATTGTTGGACGCAAAACGACTACGACTATAAAAAATTCGAGCATAAAAAGAAACCTGATAAAGTTTACCTGTTTGCAGGGTATCCAGCAATTGACAGGCAACATATTCATGAAGATTAACAAAATTAGCATTGTAGGTACAAATACCTATAAAGCCGTCGCCGTCAACAAGTTGATACACAAAGTTTTGGGGGGGAGGAGTCAGCCAACACATGTTGTAGTAATCCGGTGTAGATGTGTTCGGGTTGTACCAGTCTATTAACACACCATTCCCTAAAAGATGATCAACTGGGTTGCAATACAACTGGTTCTCAAAGCTGGGGTTGGGTACCAGGTTTACTTGGCCAAATACGCCAAATGACATCAAAAGGAATATACTTAAAAAAAGTTTCATGTTACTTGATAATTACAATTTTACACTTGAAATACTCTATTCCCAATGGAGAATGAATAGTTACAAAATAGAGTCCAGCACGAAGGTTTGATTCAATATAAAGCTGCTCTGTTGTTACTTGTTGCACTGTTCGATAAAGAATTTCTCCGTTCATTGAGTGAATCATTAATTCATCACCTTCTGAAATTGTTCCTTGAATGGTAAACGTTCCATCATTCGGCACCGGAAACAACTCAATCCGTTGTTTTTCAGTTTCTTCCATTCCTAGATTATCAATGACCGTCACGGTGACGGTATCTGCCGAAAAAATACCGTTGAGCGTATGCGACACCACGTAGGTTGTTGTTTCTTGTGGGCTTACGTACAAGCCTGCCGTGTTGGTAGCAATGAGAGTGCCATCCAACAAATGCCAATTGGAGGGCATGTTGCTGATTTTTTGCCCGATAAATGCCGTATCATTGATGAAAATGGTGGTATCTGCACCTGCATGGGCTGGAATACCCCCCGGCAGGCTATCCAGCGGTATCACAGAAACCATGTCTATGACGAAATAAGTACCTGGTGCTTCACCATCCGTGTATTCCATTCCTTGTGTGGTTTGAGCATCGGTATTGAAATTTCCAATGGTGAGCCAAGTTTCACCTCCTTGTGCTTCGTATAGGCCACTCACCAATGTCCAATGTGCTGAATCGGAAATAACCTCGTTGTTGAAATACTTTACCTGAGCTTCTAAAAGTGGTGGAGTATTTAGATTGAACAAGTACATATTTCCTGCATGTAAGGCGGTATCGCTGAAATGAATGCCCAGATTGTTGGAAGCAAATCGAGAATGACCGTGAAAAATTCGGGCATAAAAAGAAACGCGATACAGTTTATCGGTTTGCAAGGTGTCTAGCAATTGACAGGCAACATATTCACGTCCATTAGATCCATTTGGATTATACACTCCGATCCCCACAAAGCCATCCCCGTCAACGAGTTGATACACAAAGTTTTGAGGGGGAGGGGTTAGCCAGCACATGTTGTAGTAATCCGGTGTGTATGTGTTTGGATTGTACCAGTCTACGAGAATTGTAAGATCCGTATTAGGGTTACAATATAATTGCTCCTCAAAACTGGGGTTGGGAACCAGGTTTACTTGGCTGATTCCGTTCATCCAAAAAAACGAGAACAGGATAAAAAATAGTTTCCTCATAATATTTTTATTCAATAATTACAATTTTACTTTTGAATTGCTCAACCCCTTCTTTTGAACGAATAAGTACAAAATAAATTCCTGAATTTAA
>JBDHXR010000113.1:0-8014 GCA_039810825.1 Fluviicola sp. | reverse complement strand
AAACCCATGGAAGCGTCTTAAAATCAACTGGTCTTTGGTATCAGGTTTTACTTTCAAATGACGAGGTTGTTAGCTGTAGAATTCGTGGAAAATTAAGGCTAGAAGGATTAAAAACAACAAACCCAATTGCAGTTGGAGATGTGGTAGTGTTGGATGAAAAAGTGGATGAAGAGGGGAATTACACAATCATTGATTTTTTGCCAAGAACCAATTACATAGTCCGAAAAAGCACGAATTTAAGTAAGCAAATGCATATTTTGGCTGCCAATGTAGATCGGGCATATTTGATGGTTACACTAAAACATCCGGTTACTCACTTAGCGTTTATAGATCGGTTTTTGGTTGCAGCAGAATCTTTTAGAATTCCGGTAACACTTCTATTTAACAAAGTAGATTTGCTGGAAAATGATGAAAAACAAGACCTTGAAGCACTGAAGTATATGTACGAAACGATATCGTATACTTGCTATTCTATATCTGCGACTAATGAAAAAGAAGTTCAATTTTTACGTGACGAGATTAAAGGGAAGCAAGTAATGATTGCAGGACATTCAGGTACAGGAAAAAGTACACTTGTAAATGCCTTAGACAATACGTTAGATTTACGGATTGGAGAAATATCTTCAGCGCACTTTCAAGGGCAACATACTACTACCTTCGCAGAAATGCACCCTTTGAAATCAGGAGGGTTTATTGTAGATACTCCGGGAATTAGAGCTTTTGGAATAGTTGATCTGGATAAGAATGTATTATCTCATTATTTTCCTGAGATGCGAAAATTGATTGGAGAGTGCCGCTTTCACAATTGTCAACACCTCAACGAACCCAATTGTGCAGTAAAAGAGGCTTTTAAGACAGGAAAGATTTATGAAAGTAGGTACATGACTTATCAGCAATTGATGACTGAAGACAGTGATGATATACATCGAAAAAACAAACGAATTTTGGAGTAAATGAGGGCATTGATTCAACGAGTTTCTGAAGCAAGTGTAGTTGTGGATTCTAAAGAAATTGCCAAAATAAATCAAGGACTGTTGGTGTTTTTAGGTATTGAAAATGAAGATAGCGAGGCAGATTGTGAATGGTTATTGAGCAAAATCAGTCAAATGCGTATTTTCTCTGATTCTGAAGGTAAAATGAATTTATCTATTCAAGAAGTTCAAGGTGAATTGCTGGTAGTAAGTCAATTTACTTTACACGCATCTACGAAAAAAGGCAATAGACCCAGTTTTATTGCTGCTGCACGTCCTGAAACAGCTATACCCTTGTATGAATCCTTCATTAGGAAAGCACAAGAAACATTGATTGACAGCGTTTATTCAGGGATTTTTGGTGCAGACATGAAAGTACGACTTATCAATGATGGACCCGTTACCATTTGGCTAGACACAAAAAATAAGGAATAACAAACATGACATTTAACTCTATTCAATTTCTAATCTTTTTGCCCGCAACATTGTTGTTGTTTTATATAATGCCTAAACGCACGCGGTGGATTGGACTTCTATTGATGAGTTACATCTTTTATGCAGGTTGGAAAGTTGAATATTTAGCCCTTCTGCTTTATTCCACAATTACCGAGTTTCTTATAGCGAAGCAGATATTTCGATCAAAAACAAGGCTTTCAAAACGCTTGTGGCTAACGTTAAGTTTGGTATCCAACTTTGGATTGTTGATCTTGTTTAAGTACTTTCATTTTTTAATTGGTGGGAGCACTTGGTTTAATAATCTTGCAGACTCGAATGAGACATTTTTATGGTTGCAATTTGTATTTGAGTTTGGTATTCCTGTTGGAATTTCGTTTTACACATTCCAAACAGTAAGCTATGCAATCGATGTGTATCGTGGAAGAACAGTGCCTGAAAACAACATAGCTAAGTTCGCCTTATTTGTGAATTTCTTTCCACAGTTGGTTGCAGGTCCGATTGAACGCTTCGAGCATTTAAGTCCACAATTATTTCACGACTTCAGTCCTAAAATCCAAACCTTTATCAAGGCATTTCGGCTTTGTTTGTATGGGTTTTTCTTGAAAATGGTGATTGCAGACAATTTAGGCGACATTGTCAGCTCATTGTTCATGAAGCCTGAAGAGTATAATTTGTTTTCGAAGCTTTTAGCTGCTTTGATGTTTAGTTTTCAAATCTATGCCGACTTTTTTGGGTACACTTTAATTGCAATTGGTGTAGCTTCACTGTTTGGAGTAACTCTAATGGATAACTTTAAATCTCCATACAGTGCATATAGTTTAAAAGAGTTTTGGGAACGCTGGCATATTTCACTTTCAACGTGGTTTCGTGATTATGTTTACATCCCATTGGGTGGAAATAAACGATCCAAAATAATGTGGATTGGAGCCATTGTTTTAACGTTTGGGCTAAGTGGTTTGTGGCACGGAGCAAATGTTACGTTTATCTATTGGGGATTATTTCACGGTATTTATTACCTGATTGAACAAACATTCTTCCCGATTAAGAAAGGAAAAAAGATTTTTTTACCAGAAAAAGCACTGAGATGGTCAATCACTTTTGGTGCTGTAGTTTTTGGATGGATTTTGTTTCGTATTAATCGAATGAAAGATTTGAATAGCTTTTTCGAATCTTCTGGTAGTAAAAGTGTATTCCAAGAGATAGATGTATTGTTGTTTATCCCTTTTTTCTTATTTATCATATTCGAAATCCTATTCAAAAAGTTGCGTGTAGATTCGTTTATGGAAAATAAAACCAGTAATATTCGGTGGTTTATCTATGCAGTTTTATTTTTATCTATATTTCTGTTTAGTTCACGTGGCGACATGCAATTTATCTATTTTCAATTTTGATGAAGACACTAAAATACATCTGTTATAGATTGCTGTTATTGGCTGCACTCATTATGTGTGCTGAGTTATTGCATAAAAAATTTGTGTACCCAACTATTTTGAAAAAAGAATCTTGGATACAAGAATTGACAGCACGTAAACTTTCTATTTCAACAAAAGCCATTTATTTTTCAGCTTCACCTAACGCTGCATATCCTCATGATGACACTTCAACATACTCGATTAGTCAATTTGCAAGTCAAGCGATGTCGTTTCCTTTATCTTCATTAGATACAGGTGCTTTCCATGCAGGAATTTTCTATAAAATTCTCACAAAACTAACTCCTCAACAACGTCCCGAAATATTAGTGGTAGATTTGAACATCCGTAGTTTTGGAGCAAATTGGATTCACTCGAACCTTGAAAACTCATTACAGCGAAATTTTGTGTACTGGAATATGAATTTATCCATTGTTAACCATTTATTTGCTGCTACTAAATGGTATGATTATGTATCTCCAGCAGAGCATATACGAGCAATTGAGTATGAAGAGAAATTCAGAAAGTTGCCCCTAAAAAAAGAACATTCCAGCATTAAGAATTGGCTAATGGATTATCGACAGTCGACTTCCTATTCAGAATTAGGTGAAAGCTTCATTCGGTTTTTTGCTTTTAAGATTGACAAGGAAAACGAGATGTTGCAAAATTATGACAAGCTTACCCAGTGGGCTAAGATAAATCACATTCCATTGGTGTACGTGATTCTTCCTGAAAATATGCAAGCCATGAATGAGTTGGTTGGTGCCGAATTGACTCAGCTGATTCACCAAAATGCAACCTATTTAACGAGAAGATATAATCAAGAAAACTGTTATGTGTTAGATTTACACGATAAATTGCAAAAAGAACAGTTTTTTGAATCGTTTCCAACGGAGCATTATAGAAGCGCTGGACGAAAAATGATTGGAAGTAAAATAGCCGAAAAAATTAATTCAATAAAACACCAATGAAAATTTCTGAAGCACAACAACTTGTAGATCAGTGGATTCAAACCAATGGAGTTCGTTATTTCAATGAACTCACCAACATGGCAATGTTGACCGAGGAAGTTGGAGAAGTAGCACGAATTATTGCCAGAAGATACGGAGAACAAAGCGAGAAAGAAAGCGATAAAAACAAAGACTTGGCTGATGAATTGACAGATGTGTTGTTTGTTCTTATTTGCTTGGCCAATCAAACGGGGATAGACTTGGAAGAAGCGTTAAAAAGAAATCTAGAGAAGAAGACAAATCGAGATTCTGAGAGGCATAAGGGAAATGATAAATTGAGATGATTAAGGGTGTGAAATTTCAACTAATTTTTATTTTGAACCTGAATTCGCGATATTAGTTACAGCCCAGTAGATTCAACTGATTTGGGATGAAAAATTTAAGAATTAATAAAAAAATTACCTGTTTAAACTCTTCTTTTCAATCAACTTTTTCGCGACCAACCGATCAATTGGAAACGTAAACATTTCTTCAGTAAGTTCATCAATTTTTACCCAGCGTTGTTTTTCGCCTTCATCAAGTATTGGAACTTCATATTTTGTTAGGTAATCATTATTTCGGGTGTTGAGAGCAACTAAAAAATAGAAAGCTATCAATTGCTTGTTTGTGTGCAAAGCAGAGGCTTGAAAAAAATCATTGACATAAAATAGTTCCCCTACTTCACATTCCAGATTTAGTTCTTCTTTCAGCTCACGTTGTACACATTCCTTTATTCCTTCTCCAAATTCCAGTCCACCACCCGGAAATTTTGTAAAGGTCCATTCACCTTGTTTTTCGTCAGAGATCAGTACTTCGTCTAGGTCATTGCAAATTAGAGCATAACATCGAACTACAGTTTGTCCGCTAGTCATTGCACGCTAAAATACGTTTGATATTTGGTTTAAAATACAATTCAGATTTCATCACTTTTCCATCTTCACGATAAATTGGTTTGCCATCGACATCAAGTTTACTCATGTTTGAACGTTGAATTTCTTGGAAAACCTCTTCAATTTTGTGTTGCAATCCATGTCGAAGAATTGTTCCACAAAGAATATACAGCTGGTCTCCCAATGCATCGGCTATTTCTACCAAATCGCCATTTTTAGCAGCTTCTAAATACTCTTCGTTTTCTTCTTTCATCAAGTTAAAACGCAAGGAGTATTCTTCTTCTGTTAATGATGCAGTTGGAGCATAATTGTTTTTAATTTGGAACGCATTGTGAAATGTTTCAACAGCCGCAATAGTTTCTTGAAGTGTCATCTTTTTTTTGGTAAAGATAACAGGTTTCTAATACTATTTCCCTACAAAAGTCATAACAGGTCTAAATCCAACCTTTGGATTTGCAGTCGTAAATTCTTCTACACTTGTATTTCTGATATCGTAACCTGGAGAATTCCAACTGCCGCCAACAGCTTTTCCTTTTTCAGCCACCATTTCAGCCACATTGCCATTGAGGTTATACAAGCCCAATTCGTTAGGTGAATAAGATTTTGCTGCAGCCATCAAATCTGTGCAGTTGTATCCATTGAAGATTTGGGAGGTTTTCACTTCTAATTTACCATCTTTACCTCGCGTTATTGCACCTTCGCCTACATGTATAAAATTTGCCATGAACAAGCCTTTGTTATCTCGAAGGTATGGACCTTTCCAAGAATAAGGCCTTTCTAAATCTGTTCCATAGGCAGCTTTTAGAAATTCTGCTTGCAAAGGCAATCGGAAACGAATGGATTTGTTCCCTGTATTTTGTTGCCAAACCTCTGAAAGCCAATCACAATATGCCTCTGCTTGTTCATAAGTAAGATTAACAACAGGGTAATAATTGTATACTGGGTGTGAAAAGTAGTGATCTTTCATTTTTTCACCACCAGAAACTTGATTTATCCATTTGGTTGAATCTGGTAATGCTTTTTTGTAAGCATCCAAATCTCCTTTATTTTTTAACTGATACAAATATTCTTTGTAGTCAAAATTTGTTACTTCAGTATTTCGCATAAAAAAGCCTTGACATGAAACAGTGTCGCCATTCATAATTAGAGAGCCAGAAGGAACATAACAATAACCAGCCTTTAATACTTTTTTCATATCTTTTAAAGAAACAATGGCTTTCTTAGGTTGTTTAAATGCATACAATGCAATCAAAGAAATGAAAGATACAGCTGTGAAGATAAAAAGTTTCATAAGTTTTATTTTTATAGCTAACGCTATCCACTTCATAAAGTTACAAAAAAAAGCTATCTCGAAAGATAGCTTGTACATACTTGTTTGTTTTTCTTTATCTGAAGAGGTATGAAGCATAGTACACCAATGCTGCCACCAATCCTGAGACAGGGATTGTTAAAATCCAAGCCCACAATAAATTTAAGGTAACACCCCATCGAACAGCACTTAATCGTTTTGTAGCTCCTACACCAATGATACTTCCAGTTATTGTGTGTGTTGTAGATACTGGAACACCTAGATTTGAAACAGCAAACAAAGTTACTGCACCCGCCGTTTCTGCACATACACCTTCAAGCGGAGTAACTTTGGTTATTTTTGTACCCATGGTTTTTACAATTTTCATTCCCCCCATCATGGTACCCAATCCAATCATCAAATAACACGAAAAAGCAATCCATCCGGGCATACTTTCAGCATTTACACGTGTTTTAATTTTGTAGCCCTCTTTAATTTCACCGTGTTTATCAACGTATTTTGCAAAAAGTGCAGCTTCGTGATAATTTTCATTCAGCTTTTTGTGGTCAAAAATCACTGCATGTGTTTTGGCATCATAAATAATGTCACTTTTGGTATAAATTAAGATGTGATCATCTTTATCAATATTCAATGAATCTATGGGTTTTGTATATTCAGGTTTGAAATCAATAATGTGTCCAAATTTATCTTGAGATTTTATTTGAAAAAGCTCGGATACTTGAAGTTGATCCGGGATATTCCCTACAATTTCTCCTCTATCGTTTCTGTGTGAATTTGCAAACACCATCAACGCAGCGCAAATTATTCCCATCACTTTTTGAGAGTCTGCACCACCGTGCCCCAAAGAAAATGCAGCTGAAGACAACAATTGTAATTTTTTATACATGTTTTGTTCCTTCATGGCAGTTTGACTTTTTCGATAGGCAATTTGATAGAATAAATAAGTAATGATAAAGACCACAATCATGCCTACCATGATGTATTTCATTATCGGTTTTACATCCAAGTATTCTACCATATAGTCCATAACCAAATAGGTAGCAACAGAAAATAGTATAATGAAAAATGTTTTGTTGACTAAATTTCTTGAAATGGCAACTAACGCAATGGCAAAAGCGATAACTCCACCAATTATCGGAGCAAGGAAAATAAACAGGATTATTTTTAAGATTTCGGCAGAAGCAATAACATCAAAACCAGCGTGTGCCACTGCTGCTCCAGCAAATCCACCAATTAACGTGTGAGATGAGGAAGATGGGATTCCAAACCACCATGTCAATAAATTCCACAAAATGGCAGCCACCAAACCAGATAGAATTACATACAAATCAATGGCACTATTATCTACTGTTTTGGCTACAGTATTTCCCACGCTCATGTCAAATACCCAAAATGCTGCAACGTTGAATACCGCTGCCCAAACAACAGCTTGAAATGGAGTTAATACTTTCGTAGAAACGATAGTAGCAATAGAATTTGCTGCATCATGAAAACCATTGATTAAGTCAAAAATCAATGCTATGGCAATAATGGCAATTAATAATGTTAACATAGGAAATATCGATGAGTGATTTAAGCGTATTTAACTACAATGGTTTCGATTACATTTCCAACGTCTTCGCATTTGTCCGTTGCAAGCTCCATAATTTGATAGATTTCACGTTTCTTGATTAATTCTTTTGCTGTTACATCAGATTCAAATAGTCTTTCAATGCTTAAATCAAAAATATCATCAGCTTGGTTTTCAATACTGTTAATCTTGATTACATTTTCGATGATTTTTTGAGTGTTTTTTAGGTTTCTCAATTCTTTAACAGCCGAACTAACCGCAATTACACCTTCAAGAATCGCGTCTGCTTGTTTCAAGATGCCTTGATCGTCGTTTGGAATTACTTTGTAAAAATTGATTTTTTTAGCTGAAGCATAAATATGATCCGCAATATCGTCAAGAGACATGGCCAAAGCATGTATATCTTCCCGATCAAAAGGT
>JBDHXR010000112.1:0-8057 GCA_039810825.1 Fluviicola sp. | reverse complement strand
TTATAGTGCTTGCTTTAACTCCTTTCATTAAATCATGTGTTTTTAGTGGATGCGAGAAAGTAAACTTCAATCAAGAAGATTTATCTTGGTATAAAAGTCTTCCAAATGAAGGGGACACTCTTTTTTTTAGAGGCTCTGATAACTCAATTGACACCTTTGTTATTGGTAATAGGTTCAGAGAGTATACTGATTGTAATAAAATGGCATTTGGTGATTATCAATATGATGAATTCAGATGTGCTGGAACTCTTATAAATATTAAAGGGAAGAATGATTTTTTTGGAACAGGTTTTGATTTCTTTTTCACTAAAAGAAATCAAAACGACTCGATTTCTAGTTGTAATAAGTCAATACAAGTGTTTGATCTGCAGACTTCTGGTATAATAACTTCATTAAACGTTTTTAAAGTTGATACTATAGTTATTGAGTCTTTGAATAAACGATTATCAACAGTTTTTATTAATAACTCTAAATACGCTGATTTTGACTCATCCACAAATCCAATTGAAATAATTAGTTTTAACTGGAGCAAAGAATATGGCTTAGTTCGCTATACAACAAGAGACAGTGTTGTTTATGAATACTGGAAAAAAAGATAACATTAACGATAAGTTGATTTTAAAGGAAAGCATTTTTCCCAAAAAGAACGTTATATTTACGTAAACTCTCGTTTAGGTCTTATGAAAGAACTTATTTCATTTTACGGTTCTCAAAAATCCACCCAACCCGTTTTGTTTATCATACACAACATTGGCTTGAGCACGTATGAGCTCACAAACCACTTAGGCAACGTCCTATCTGTCATCTCCGACAAACCCATTCCGCACCAAAATGGGCAAACTGTAGACTACTGGCAGGCAGAAGTGCGCCAAGCCACCGACTACTCCCCATTTGGTGCCCAACTCCAAACCCGCAACTTATTTCTTACTGTTTTGGGGAATGTGCCATATCGTTATTCATTTCAGGGTCAAGAACACGACGATGAGATAAAAGGCAAAGGAAATAGTGTGAATTACACCTACAGAATGCACGACCCAAGGTTGGGTAGGTTCTTTGCGAGAGACCCATTGGCAAACGAATATCCACATTATTCACCCTATAGCTTTAGTGGTAATATTTTGATACATAATGTTGAGTTGGAAGGGTTGGAAAATATCCACTATCTTGAAAAAAAGGTTGACGGAACTTGGGGAGCAGTCCAAATTAATGGTAAAGATTGGATTGATGTTATATCCGAATTAGATGAAAATGTCAACTGCTATCTTTATGGTTGGCCGAATGGAAGTGGTGTAATGAAATCAGTTTATAAAAGTCATCAACAAGGAGGAAAAGACAGATGGGAGCATTGGGGAGGAACAGCACCTTATGACTTGTTACGGGCACATTACGACCACGACCATAGTCAGGCTACAAATGCAGTTGAGATGTCTCGTGCAGCAGCAGGACCTACACCTTGGTACAGAAAAGGATTACTTGGAGATTGGAGTGGTGGTCATGATGGAGCAAACCTTGGTGGTTGGGGTGGAAGTAAAGAGAAAGAGCTAAAATATGGACTAACTGCAATTTCAGCAATTGTTGCAATTGGAACAGGGGGAATGTCTTTGATTCTTCAAGGAGGGGTATCTGGTGTTAGTGGTTACTTAACCGTTGGAGGAATGATAAATGCTGCTGATGATGTAAGTGGATTACTAACAGCCGATGGAAAAACTTTTATTCAAAAAGCAATTGGAGAAAAAGCAGGCACTACAGTAAAGTTAATAGGAGGTTTTACTACAAGTAAAGCTTCATTAATTGATGCCGTGAATAATTTAGATGATGCAACAAGAGCTTCTCTTAATATAATTTCTGCTGTAAATGACCAAGGGACAACATACTATGGTTTGGTGCAGTTATCAAATGATACAAGTGATGAAAAATAATAAAATGTGGGAAATAAAGGGGCAAAGTTTGGTAGCAATAATTTTAACGTTATTACTCTCCGTTTTTGTAGCTTTTGTGGCTATTGTTAACAAGAATATTATTTTTTTTATTTTATCTGGATTAATTTTGATTCTATGGAGTTTTAGTGCCTTTACGATGACTATTTTAAAGGGTGATAAAGAGAGTATTTATCTATTTAAATATTGGAGTAAAAAACAAATTTGGAAGATTCCCTTTATAGACATTAAAAAAATTCATATCAGCTATTTTTCAGATAATACATTTAACATCAAAAATGTTTATTTCTTCACTTCTTACGGTTCATTTAAATGTAGAGTTTATGGAATATACTTATCCGACTTTATTAAATTGTTTAATACTTATGATATTCCTGTTTATAAAGAAATTGAAGGGAAATACATTCTAATTTCTGATTGATAGAGTAGTGAGGCAACATCTAAAACTCAAAAAACAAGAACTATCCTAAAAAATAGTAAACTTTAAAAAAGTAATAGAATCTGAAAACTTAAAACTATGAACAAAACAGAATTAGTAAAAGCGATAGCTGATAAAACAGGCAAGTCACAAAAAGAAGCACAAGCGTTTTTAGAAGCGTTTACAGAAACCGTAACAGAAACATTAAAGAGCGGTGATAAACTTACTTTAGTAGGCTTCGGAACGTTCGACGTTCAAAATGTTCCTGCACGTACAGGCAGAAACCCACGCACGGGCGAAACGTTACAGATTAAACCAAAGAAGAAGCCACGCTTTAAAGCAGGTGCAGAACTTTCAGGAGCAGTAAACTAAGAACTGTACAAAATATTTAAGAAGCACCGTAAATCGGTGCTTTTTTCGTTTAAAACGGTCGTTCCTGTCTCCCGAAGTATCGGGACAAGCTGTGAAATCCAAGAAAGTTATTAACTGCACTTAAAGTGTATTCCAACAAGTTTTCTTTTGTGTCTTTTCCTATGCAAATACCCGAATACTAGTGGTGAAAAAGAAAATCAACACTGCATTTCAAATTTTCTCTTTATTTCTTTATCAAAAAATTCACGCTTCATTCCCGTAAAATCTAGGATTTTCACTTAACAATTTAACAATATTGTTAAATTGTTAAGTGAACAAAAAAACTGCAACAGAAATTGCTGGGATCCGGCTTAAGTAAGCGTAGTTTAGCTTTTTATTTTTTCGTTTTTTGTCCCCATAAATACCTGAAGCCCAGACTGTACCATCTTGGTGGCATTGGCACTGCTCCCGCCTCTTTGTAGCTTTGATTCAATAAGTTGGAAACATCTGCATACACAGTAAATCCTTTTATATTGTATGCGATACGAACATCCAAAATGTTGTATCCTTTGTTTTTGATGCGTTCTATGAAGCGGTTGTTTACTTGAATACTGAATCCTTTGTATCCATAATTGATTCCGCCAATAAATTGATTCCGCAATGCTTCAAGCACGTATTTAGATTGCACACCGGAAGTTGAAATATAGGTAGGATTCAGGTAATTGAAACTTAAGAAATAACCAAAAACGTGATCGTTTTTAAATTGAATTTGCTGACTAATTCGTGCTGTAGCTCCTTGTACTCTGTTTTTGCCAATGTTTAAAGGAGAATAAGGCACATTGCTTGAATCTCTGACCCAATCTATAAAACTGGTGATGTCTCTAAAGAAATATCCTGCAGTAATCTTTAATGTCTTTCTAGTATATTGAATATTCCCTTCGTATTGCCAAGCATTTTCAGGCTTTAGGTTCGGATTGCCAACATTGCCTGGTTTTTGATTTAAATATAAATCTGTGAATGAAGGAATACGCTGTCCGGAACCTGCACTAATCGCTAATTTCCATCCGGGTAAAAATATATATGCCATATCTGCACCTGGATATACTTGCCACCCATAGCTAGAATTGTAATTCACATAAGCTCCTGCATTTACCACCCATTTTTTCCAGAAAAAGCCTTTGTATTCAGCAGAAATGCCTTGATTGTTTCTATTGTGTTTTCCAATGTTTGAACTGTTTATTTGCTCAATTCTTGACTCCACACCTAAACCGAAATCTCCAATTTTGGTATGTACAGATGAGTTCAATTCAGCCATGATTGCATTAGTGTAATGACGCGAGCGGAATTTATTAATGTTGTATCGTAAATACCTGTAATCATCGTCATCATATCTATTGCTAATTCTTGGAGATAAAGTAAAAATCCCCATTTTATGCGATGATGATAAACTAAAAAGTCCTGTCTGCACAATCTCTTTGGATTGTTTATCTCCAGGTGATGCATAAAATCCGTTTGCACCAAAATTACTGTAATTATATCCACCTAACCATTGAATAGAATGATTTTTATTTATTCGATAAGTACCGTTATAAAAAATACGATTGTTATCTTGAGTAGTGTTATATCTCATGCCGTTGTAATAATCTTTACTCATGGTAAACAAGTGGCTTTGTTTTTCACTGCCGTAGTTAGCCGTCACTTGCAATCCGCCACCACCGTATATTCCTTTTCCTTCTAGTGTGTCTTTGGCTTGAAAACCAGATCCGGCATACGTATTTACAGCAACAAAGGACTCTTTTGCAGATTTGGTAACAATGTTTATTGCTCCTGTTAAAGCGTTGATTCCGTACATTCGGGCTGCTGGACCTTTCAACACTTCAATGCGTTCAATGGCATCAAGTGGAACGGGAATGTTCATTGTATTGTGTGCTGTTTGAGAATTGATGAGTTTTACTCCGTTCAACAATACAAGTGTTTGCTCAAATGAACCACCGTCTATGCTAACATCGGTTTGAGAACCAAAAGGCCCGCGTTGTCTTACATCTACTCCAGCTACAAAACCAAGTAATTCATTTACGGTTTTTACAGGCAAGCGTTTTATTTCTTCTTTGGTTATTACTTGGATGTCTCTTGATGATTGACTAAATGGTATTTGAATGCGATTGCCTTGAATAACAATTTCATCGATTTTTGTTGTGTCATTTGGTTTCTGCGCAAATGAATGTATGGTAAGTAGTAAAGTAAGGCAACATAAACTTGTCTTTGTGGTAATCATTTTTCGGTGTTTTATTTAATTCGGCGCAAAATTCCTACCTTTGATTTGTAAAACGGTAGTCCAGTTGTCAAAAAATGAGTAGTCCGGATAATTTTAGAATTACAAGGTATTTGAGAATCAACAGAGAATCCAAAGAAGCAATATATCTACAATTGGTAAATCAATTTGTAAACGCTATTCAAAGAGGGTACATTGCTGTTGGGATGAAACTGCCCGGATCTAGAGTGTTAAGTGAACAATTGGGAATTCACCGAAAAACAATGGTGGCAGCGCTAGAGGAACTAAGTGCTCAGGGTTGGGCGGAGTCTGTTCCCAATGTTGGTACCTTTGTACGAAATCCTCAAGTTAGAAGAAGCAAGGCAATTGAAACGGAAACTAGAAAAGTCGATTTCCCATCCGTTTCAGCCATTCATTTTGTGAAATCAAACTTATTTGATACAGAAAATAGGGAAGTTGAAACGGCAATATCCGTAAGTGACCATCTTTTTGATGCAAACCTTGTAGATCCGGATGAACTTTCACGACTTTTTCGTTCTGCAATGAAAAGGCAACGGGTAAATAGCTCATTGAAACAAAACAATAACACCGCGAATAATTTTTTTCTCGATCAATTAAGTTATCATGTGAATTTAAGCAGAGGCATTCATGTTTCTTCATCTAATATTTCAATTGTTCAAAGTCGAGAGGCATGCTTACATATTCTTTCAGAGATATTATTGTCCACAAATGCCATGGTTCTAGTCGGGAATCCTGGGTCTCACGAGGTAAATATGATTTTCCAACAAAGTGGAGCATTGATACGTTCAATTCCGGTTGATGATGAAGGCCTGGTAGTTTCGTATATAGAAAAACACTTTTCTCCTTCCGAAATTACGGCTGTTTACATCAATTCTCACGTCCATCATCCAACTACAGTTCCGTTATCAGAATCTCGCAAAAATGAGTTGATTTCTCTGGCTAAGCGTTTCAATTTTTTCATAATAGAAGATAACCCGTTTTACGATTTGCATTTTGAGAAAACAATTTCTTCTACGTTAATTAGACAAAATGATGAGGGTCGAATCATTCACATCGGCGTTGTTGGGAATTTCATTTCTACTACTTTTCAACGTGCATTTATTTTGGCAACACCCGACATAATCAAAGAAATTAACAAGCAATCTTTGATTTTTCAATCATCTCACGATTTAGTGTGCGAACAAGTGCTTGGTGAATTGATTGAAGGTGGAGATTATTACAGATTCATGAAAAAAATCTCGAAAACAATGAAAGAGCGAAGAAACTACGTTTCACAATTGCTTATTTCCGAGTTTAAAGATGAGGTACACATACAAATTCCTGTTGGGGGAACTGCAATTTGGGTCGAATGGAAGAAACATTTTTCGTTGCTGAAAATGAAACAGGTTTGCAAGAAGTTAGGCTTGTTCATTCCAAACACTTGCTTGTTTCAGCACAAAGGAATGTTGGCTACTCGCTTGTGTTTTGGACATTTGAATTTCAAGGAAATTGAAAAAGTGGTTGCTACACTAAGGCAAGCTTACGATGAAGTAATTTAAACTTCAATAAATTTATAACCTACTCCTTTTATTGTTTGTATGCAGTTTGCGTCAATTTTCTCTCTGATTTTTCGCACATGCACATCAATTGTTCTGTCTCCAACTACAATATCAGTACCCCAAACATGGGCTAATATTGCATCTCTTTCAAATACACTTTCGGGTTTTGAAGCAAGCAAAGCAAGCAATTCAAATTCTTTTCGTGGCAATCGAACTATTTTGCCGGCATGTATCACTTGGTATTTTTCTCGATCAATAAACAGTGTTGGTTGATGTGTCTTGATTTGTTCTCCAGCAGTATTTTTTCTTCGCAGCAAAGCCTTTACTTTACTGATAAGCACTTTAGGCTTTATGGGTTTTGAAATGTAATCGTCGGCTCCGGCATCTAAGCCAGCAATTTGACTGTAATCTTCATTTCTGGCAGTTAAGAAACAAATAAGTAAGTTGCTCATTTCTGGAATTGAACGAAGTTTCTCACAAAGTTCAATACCGTCCATTTCTGGCATCATCACATCTAATATTGCTAAATCTGGTCGGATAGTTTGACAAAGTTCTAAGCCTATATTTCCATTTAAAGCCACGTGTACTTCAAACCCTTCTTTGCTCAGATTGTAGTGAAGAATATCAAGAATATCTTGCTCATCATCTACCAATACGATCTTATTCATCCATTTCTTTTAGTGAGTCAAAGTTATTTAAAATACACTTCAGAAAAATGGCAATCGAATTTGTTAATGTAAATTTAATATGAACCAAACCTCGAAAATTTGACTTCACTAAAACGATTTCCACTGAGTTTTTTGAAGTTTTTCAGTAACAACTCCTGAATTTGTTGCATTTTTTCATCCATTATTTTCGCAATTATTGCATTCCTATTTATTGTATTATTACATGGAGTTATGTTTTCATGAATGATGACACATCGTTTTCATTGGTTTAAGAGCTATTTTTTTAGTTTAAACGGTATTTTATTGTCAATACGATTCACTAAACTATATGATTCCTTTGTTTACTATATTGGTTTAGTTTTTTTTGAAAAATGTTTGGAGATTAGGAAAATAGCCCTACCTTTGTTGAAGTAGTAGTAGGTTAGGTTGATTAGTGTGATGAGAGCTCGAAACGCCAGTTTTGGGCTCTTATCTTTTTTGCACATTTTTTTATTAAATAGTCGATTTCATTCAGTACCTTCACGCCAATAATTACAAGTAGGATGAAGTCGAAAGCAAAAATATTATTGGTAGAAGATGATGCCAATCTTGGTTTTGTGATAGCAGACCAATTAAAAACTGAAGGATATCATGTTGTTTTATGTACAGATGGAATAAGCGGGCAAATCCGTTTTACTGAAGAAGAATTCCATTTGTGCATTTTTGATGTAATGATGCCTAAAAAAGATGGTTTCACGCTGGCTAGAGAAATAAGATTGCAAAACAATGATGTGCCAATATTGTTTCTTTCAGCAAAATCAATGACGGAAGATAAAATTGCTGGCTTTACCTCTGGCGGAGATGATTATTTAA
>JBDHXR010000111.1:0-8084 GCA_039810825.1 Fluviicola sp. | reverse complement strand
ATTTTGAGTAGATAATATAGGTGTAGAACATGAATTTAATATTGATTCAAAAAAAAACCTTGTGGAAATACAAGGTTTTTTTTAGGAAGTGGGAGATGAGGGATTCGAACCCCCGACCCTCCCGATTGCTATGCATCGGGATGCTCTGAACCAGCAGCTTGAATCAATTTAATGATTTTCACTTTAGATTTCCATGCTTTAATCTGTTTTTCAAATGTAAGCGCAAGATTTTTAGTTTCGAATGCTTTGGTGTATACGATCTCCCAATCACCAGCTTGATTTGTAAAACCTTTGTTTTTTGCGTTGTGTTTTTTAAGACGATTTTCCGGATTTTCAGAAGCACCGATGTAATATTTATCAATAGATTTTGAGTAGATAATATAGGTGTAGAACATGAATTTAATATTGATTCAAAAAAAAACCTTGTGGAAATACAAGGTTTTTTTTAGGAAGTGGGAGATGAGGGATTCGAACCCCCGACCCTCTGCTTGTAAGGCAGATGCTCTGAACCAGCTGAGCTAATCTCCCGATGTTTTTACATTTGTTTTTTGAACCGTTGTTCCTTAAATGCGAGTGCAAATATAAAGTATATTTTCTTTTATACAAGCACTAATTTGAAAAAAAATCAAAAAAATCATGCAACAAAAAGAACGAGCCGAATATGAGAATTGTATCTTCCTTATTCGCAATAGATTGCGCTGTGTTAAAGGCTTTAAGTGGATCTTGAAAGTAGTTTGCTTTTTGAAAGATACATTGAGTTTTTTCTTTCAAATCATTTAGTTTTATGCTTCTATTATTTGAGAATTCTGTGAAATAGAAGCTGGCATCTTTAGGTAGCAATGCACAAATAGACTCAACATCTTTGTCGGAACTTGTACCATAAATTAGATGTAGTTTCCCTTTATTTAATGGAGTAACTGATTCAAGCAATGTATAAACACCTTCAGCATTGTGCGCGCAGTCAGCAATAATCAAGGGTTGAGTAGCTAGAATTTCTAATCGGCCAAAAAATCCGGTATTCTTTTTTAAATTCTTAATACCCAATTCTCGAATGGAAGAATTGCATGCAAACCCCAATTTTTCTATATGATCGCAAATTGCTGAGACAATGCTGTAGTTTTGATTTTGGTACCCTAGTAATGTGACTTTTTCGCTATAAGTTGAAGGAGGCAAATAAACAGCAGAATGTTGTAATGATGCAATCTCTTTTATTATGGTTGCTATTTTATTGTCTTTTTCTCCAAGTACTAAGGGAATAGTTGGTTTGATAATTCCAGCTTTTTCTTTTGCAATTTCTTCTTTTGTTGCCCCTAATATAGCTGTGTGATCCAATCCAATGTTGGTAATGCAACTAATAAGTGGTGTAATGATGTTTGTTGCATCCAACCTTCCCCCTAAGCCAACTTCGGCAACAACAATGCTACATTTTTGATCGGCAAAATAGCACAACGCCATCATCCATGTTATTTCAAAAAAAGAAGGTTTAATTTTCCATTGATGAGTTCTAATTTTTTTACAAAACTCAATCACATATTGCTCGTCGATTGTTTTTCCGTTCACTCGAATTCGCTCTTTGAAATCTACTATATGCGGTGAAGTATATAAGCCAACTTTTTCACCAGATTCTGTAAGTATTGATGCGCACATGTTGGATACAGAGCCTTTTCCATTTGTGCCTGCTACGTGAATAAATTGCAGCTTTTGATGTGGGTTTTCAAAATAAGCACTTAATTCTAAAATGTTTTTTAACCCCGGATTGTAGGCTTCTTTGCCTAAATTGTGATATGCAGGAAACTGCTCAAATAACCAAGCAACTGTTTGGTGATACTGCATTATTGAGCTTTGAAATAATAAGTAATGGTTCCTTCTTCAATCGGCTTTTCTGAATACTCAAACCGAGATTTCTTCGCATAGTTCAAAGCTTGTTCAACACAACATGGGTTTGCAGTATTTGGAGCCATCGATTGTGCGTAGTAAACATCTCCATTTGAATTTACTTTTACTTTTACCACTATTTTCTCATTGATTCCTTTTCCACACATGTAGCCGGGAATTTTGATGTAATCCGGATTTTTTTGATATGGACTTCTGCCATTCATATTCCATTCAGCTAGAGTTTTTCCTTGTGTTCCGGTATTTTGCCCTATTTTGCCTCCTTGTCCGCCTTCTACTTTTTGCTGTTGTCTTTTTTTGTCTTCACGCTCTTTTTTGCGTTGGTCCATTTCTTGTTGAATTTTTTCCCGCTCTGCTGCTCCACCTTCTTTGGCGTACAATTCTTTTTCAAAATCGTAAATACTTTGTTCAGCAGATTTTTTCTCAGGTTTCACAGGAGTTGTATTGTCTGTAGTCTCCGGATTTTCTTCCGCTCGTTCCCCTCCATCCTGAGCTTGTTGCTGTCCATCGCCATTGTTGCCGTCAAAATTAAACTGACTTGGTGGTGTTTCTTGAATGTTTTGGTTACTCAATGAAAATTGAGTGGTATCAGAAACTTCACTCAACAGCATTGAATCTACTCCTTCATAATTATTAACGATCACTTTGGCATAAATTGCTAACACTCCAACTGTAATGACTCCAAAAGAAATATACATCAAGACGCTTGATTGTGTTTTATTGTTTTGATAGGCTCCGTAGCTTTTATTCTTATGCTTGAAAATTGTTTCCAAATTTCTAGTGTGCAATTCGTCCCATTCTGCATTATCTACATATTGATACAATGAAAATGCTACAACGAATAAAATTAGAGTGAAAATAATCATTGATAAGCGTTTGCAAGTATTAGAGGAATAAAATTAGAGATATTTTTGAAAACAAAAGAGTTAATTCGCTATTAATTTAAGCGTAATAGCTTGTTTGATGTTTTTAGTACCAGGAGCTTTGTTGAAACGTGCTTCTTTTTTTACAAGATTGATTACTTGATTGATAAGTACGGTATTGTTTGTAGTAGAAGCGCCTTTAGCAAAGATGGGTTGACCTATTATTTCTCCCTCAGCATCAACTAATACAGATAATACGATGGTGCAATTTTCGTCGGATTTGATGTTGGATGTGTTTGGTTGTGCTACCAAATACCTTCTTACTTCTCCGCCAGAACCGTTTCCATTTCCCGGTCCTGTACCACTTCCATTGTCGTCTCCTAAACCTGTACCATTACCACGACCAGTATCGCCACCACTTCCACCTGTACCGAATGGGTTATCGCTAACATGTTGCCCGCTAGGCGGATTGTTATTAGGTCTTGTAGTGTTTGTGGTGTTTGAGTTCCCAGACGTCACATGCGTTGTGGAATTCCCTTTTTGGGTTAACGCTTGTTCTGTTTGCGGAGGTGTAGTTTCTGCTTTTTCTGATTTCATGGGGGTTCCAGATCCTCCACCACCAGTTCCGGCATCATATACTACCGCTTCCAATGGAATTAATTCCATTTTCATATCCTTGTACAACAATTGCTCAGGAAGGGGTGGAGTAGGGATGCTATATGAAAGAAAATGCAAAACACTTATACTTATTGCACAAGCAATTACAACAATAAAACCGGCTATTTTACGGTCTTTTTGTTCGTTTGTACGCTCTATTTCATATAATTGTAAGGAACTCATATCTTCTTAAACGGATTTATCCAGCTTTTGTTGCGATTACGAATTTAAGCTGATGTTTTAAACCAAGTTGTAGCAGATCTATCAATTCTTGAACATCTAAATCAGCTGCAGGTCTTAGCACAACTGTTTCATCGTTGCGTTGTTTTGTTTCTTGCAACAGGCGCACTTCTAAATCTTGCTGGCTCACTTCATCTTTATCCAAATAATACTTTTTATTACTTGTTACTGTCAAGGTTAAATGTTGTGAAGCAGTTTGATCTGTTTGTTTTGCATCAGGAAGAGGAACCTGAATAATATTTGGATTCGCCAAAGTAGAGATAATTAAAAAGAACAACAGCAAGAAAAACATGATGTCGCTCATCGAAGATGCTTCTACTCCGTGATCGCTTCTCTTTCTTCTTTTTATTGCCATTTTCCTGGTCTTTGAATGATGTTTTGAAAATCAAGATTTGTTTTCTGAACTGTTAATACATATTTATCTATTAAAACGTTCAAAACGTGGTAAGATGAGTAAGCAATAATACCAACAACAAGTCCTGCCCCAGAACTAATCATCTTCTCATACAACCCCCCTGAAATATTACCAATACTTACGTTTTCAGAAATAGAGATGTTGTAAAATATCTTGATTACCCCGGCAATTGTTCCAATGAATCCGAAAGTAGGGGCAATTCCCGCTATCAAGCTTAATATACTCATTCCTTTCTCCATTTTTGCTATTTCAATACTGGCAACTTTGTCCATGTTTGATTCTATCTCAGGCGCTGGCCTTCCTATTGCATACAACCCTTCTGCAATTACTGCACTATACGCATTTGGTTCTCGTTCAACCATACTTAAAGCATCTTGAACGTTCCCTTTTTCAAGGCTCATTCGAACATCATGTAGCATATTTGGGTTATATTTTGTAGCTCTTTTAATGTAGCGGTATCGTTCGATAACGAGGTAAATTGTGTAAAAAAGCAGAAATGCAATAGGAATGATAAACACCCCACCTTTCATAATGAATTCTAAAATAGTAACATTTCCGCCTGGTACAGGTTTGTTTTCCGCTCCAGTATTTTGAACTACTTGAGCCATTAGAGTAGCAGGTGTTACCAATGCGATTACGATAGCAATTATTGATTTTTTCATTTAATTCATGTTAATAACGACACTTCAAAGCTCAAAATTAAACGCTTAACAGCTAAAAAATGAGGCAAATAAAAAGAGATATTCACACTGTTTTGTTTAATTCTATCACTACATTATTAATGAATAAGCTTAAAAATGATAACTGTTAAAGCAACGAAAGGGGAATGAACTATTTTTTTCGATTCAGTGAAAGTTTTAGCCAGAGCAATCCTATAAAAGCAGTTATCAACGAGCCCATCAAAATAGAAATTTTTGCTTCGTTGATTAATCGCTCACTGTCAAAAGCTAAGAGAGCAATAAAAATTGACATGGTAAATCCGATTCCGGCAAGTATTGCTACACCAAACAGTTGCATCCAGTTAATTCCTTTTGGCTTTTCTGAGATGTTTAACCAAATCGATATTCTTGTGAAAAGAAAAATACCGACTGGCTTTCCAATCAATAACCCGCTAATAATACCAATTCCTACTGGCTCGGTGAGCATTTTATCCCATTCGTTGTTGATAGGGATTGCGGTATTTGCAAGCGCAAACAAAGGAATTACAATAAAAGGAACAGGATAATGTAAAACTTTTTGTAAAACTAAGGCTGGAGCATCTTTTTGCTTTTTATAAGTAGGAATGGTAAGAGCAAGTAAAACTCCAGTAATAGTTGCATGTATTCCAGAATGATGCATAAAGTACCACATAAAAATACCGCCCACAAGATATACAAGCAAGTTGGTGATTTTGATTCTATTTAGCAAAAGTAAAATCAAGAAAATTGCTAGTGCAATTAATAAATTTGACCAAAAAATGGTTTTCGTATAAAATAATGCGATTACTAAAATGGCTCCTAAATCATCAATTACTGCAAGCGCAGTTAAAAAAACTTTTAATGAGAGAGGAACTCTTTTTCCAAGTAATGACAGAATACCAATAGCAAAAGCTATATCTGTTGCTGTTGGTATTGCAAAACCATGAATTGTGTCAAGTCCCCAATTAAAATAAGAATAGATGGCAGCAGGAACAAGCATTCCGCCTAAAGCACTGAAAACAGGGAGGCTTGCTTTTTTTAGTGATGAAAGTTCGCCAACCAATACCTCACGCTTTAATTCCAAGCCTATCAGTAAAAAGAACACAGCCATTAATCCATCGTTGATCCAGTGTTCTATGCTCATGCCTCCGATGGAAACAGAACTCCAAAAACTGATGTAACGCTGCTGAAACGATGAATTTGCGAGTAAAAGTGATAGAATTGTAAAGAACAATAAAACTACTCCACCAGCTTTTTCACTTTCAAAAAATTGTTTGAAGTTGACTTTGCGTGTTGCCATAATCTATACCAATTGATTTAAGGCAATTTCAAATGCAGTTTTTGCAATACCGGTTTTCTTGTTGTTTTTTGTATACGTTGCGTGTAAAGCATTGTAAATAGTCTTGCTGGTATCCTTAAAAATTTCAAGGTCGCTTAACGATTTCAAATCATTACTCATTAAATACGCAAAAACACGGGCCATTCCACAATTTGAAATGAAATCTGGAATAATAGAAATATGGTTGTCTGCATAATCAGCAATAGGACCAAAGAAAATCTCTTTATCTGCAAAAGGTACATTGGCTCCTGCAGCAATTACTTGCACCCCGGATATTATCATGCTGTCCACTTGGGCTTGTGTTATTAATCTTGATGCAGCACAAGGGATAAAGACATCAGCCTTTGTATTCCAAATTTTTGAATTTACTTCTTCGAAAGACAACATGTTTGGATGAGCAAGTTCATTTCCATTCTTATTCAAATACAATTGACGTATTTCATCAAATGAAAATCCATTTTCGTTAATCAATCCTCCAACTCTATCGATGATTCCAACAATTTTTGCTTCACTCTGAGCAAGATAGAAAGCAGCAGCAGAAGCCACATTTCCCCATCCTTGAACGATGATTTTTTTATCTTTTACACTTCCGCCCCAAATGGAGTAGTAATGAATGATTGATTGTGCTACTCCGTAACCTGTAATCATGTCAGCAATAACGTATTTTTTTTCAACACTTGGACTGAAATTTTTATCTTCAATTACTTTTAACACGCCATTTCTAAGTTGACTGATGCGGTTTATTTTTTGTGACTCTTTTGGCTGAAAATGACCGTTTAAAACACCTTCTTGAGGATGCCACACACCACATTCTTCCGTTATCGGAATCACTTCGTGTATTTCATCTACATTCAAGTCGCCGCCTGTGCCATAATAATGTTTTAATAAAGGAGTTACTGCCTTATACCAGCGTTCTAAAACTCCTTGTTTCCGTGGATCTTTAGGGTCAAAATTGATTCCCGATTTTGCCCCACCAATTGCCGGGCCGGCAACAGTAAATTTTACTTCCATTGTTTTAGCCAAACTTTCAACTTCACGTTTGTCAAGACCAGCACGCATTCTAGTTCCACCACCTGCTGCTCCACCACGCAATGAGTTGATGACTACCCATCCTTCTGCTTCTGTTTCAGCGTCTTTCCATTCAAATACTATTTCGGGTTGTTTGGTTTCAAATTTTTGAAGTAAATCTTTCATGTCTATGTATTTTTACTGTTGTAAGGTACAAATATAGCAATATTGAGGTGTCAAGTTGATTATGGTTGATGAACTACTCCGCCAATTACATTTTTACTAGCTCCAGTAACTTGTGCGATGCAGTTGGGTTCATTGTTCAAATTTAATGCACCAAGTAGTCCAAAAATAATGGCTTCTTTGAAGTCTATCAGGCGTGTATCTACTTGCACAAGTTCTCCATCAAAATAGCGAGTTAGTCGTTCTATCAAAAAACTGTTTTTTGCTCCACCACCTGTAATCATTATTTTTTTTAAGTTGTTCTTAGTGCATATATCTCCAAGTTGAACTGCAATGTGTTCAACCATCGTAGCAAGATTGTTTTCTACATCTTTGTCGAATTTGAGTAAAGGATAAAAATTCAATTCCAACCATTCAACACCCAATGACTTTGGCGGAGAATTTTTATAATAATCCAATGAATTTAATAAATCTAACAAGAAGTAGTTAATTTCTCCAGAACGAGCAAGATCTCCATTTTTATCATAAGCCAAGCCTTTAGAACGTGCCAGTTTATTTAAAGGTAAATTTGCAGGACATATATCAAAAGCATGAATATTTCCATCTTTATGAAAGGTGATATTGGCAAATCCACCGATGTTTATAAATGCTTCTGCTTGATTTTGGAATAAATAGAAATCACCGATCGGAACCAGCGGGGCACCTTGCCCTCCATATAATACATCTTTGGTTCTAAAATCGACAATGGTTTGTATTTCTGTTTTCACAGCGATTACGGCAGGATTTCCAATTTGAGTTGTTATTCCTCT
>JBDHXR010000110.1:0-8142 GCA_039810825.1 Fluviicola sp. | reverse complement strand
TAGTAAACGGTGATGGTTGTGAAAACAATTGTACTTTAACAGGTGCTATTTGTGGAAATGGAATCATAGAAGCAGGTGAAACCTGTGACGATGGAAATTTAATAAACGGTGATGGTTGTGACAGCAATTGTACTTTAACTTTAGGTATTAATGAGAATGAAACTAAGAAAAAAAATGTTTTAATAATTCCAAATCCAACGAAAGATTTCATTCAAATTCGAAATAATAAATTAAATTCAATTGAAAGTTTTGAATATAAAATTTTTGATTTATTAGGTAGAGTCATAAAAAGTGGAAAATCAAAATATAACGAACAAATAAATATTGAGAGTTTGACAAATGGAAATTATATAATCCAAATAGAAATAGAAAAAGGAGAAAAATCAGCCGAGAAATTAATCAAAAATTAAATCTTCTGCTAACAGCAGTTTGGCAAAATGGCGGGTTCAATGCTATATTGAACATTCGGATTTCCAATAAACATTAGTGCTTATTTGAAAATAAATGCTTCTAAATCCGCCACTTCGGCAATACCCAAAACGTTAGAGTACATCACCCACTCCCATCCAACTCCCGAAATAAATTTGGAAAATAGTAACTTATAAGTTACATTTGCATCATGAATCAAAAAGTCCTCGAAGTTGTTGAATTTGAGAATCACTTTAGTGAATTCCTTAAGAAGCAACCAGTTAAGGTTCAGAACAAGATATTTAAGATAATCGAGGCTATTGAAACGCTCGAAAGAGTGCCAAGCAATTACCTAAAAATGCTTGTAGGTACAGATGGACTTTATGAAGCAAGGATTCAATTAGGATCCGATATTTGGAGAGTGTTTTGCTTTTTTGATAATGGAAAACTGGTCATTTTATTGAATGGCTTCACAAAGAAAACCCAAAAGACACCAAAGAATGAACTGGATAAAGCATTGAATTTGATGCAAAAGTATTATGACACAAAAACGAAATGATATGAGTACAAGAAGTTGGAAAGAAATTAAAGATGATGTTTACGGAGAGAAAGGCACAACTCGACGTGATGAATTGGAGCGTGAATTCGAGTCGTTTAAGATCGGTTTACTCCTTAAAAAGGCACGAGAAGAAAAACACTTAACGCAAGAACAACTCGCGGAATTGGTTGATAAAAAAAGAACTTATATATCGAGAGTTGAAAATGATGGGAGCAATATGACGCTCAAAACATTGTTCGATATAGTTGAAAAAGGATTGGGAGGGAAAGTGAAAATCTCCATTCAGATATAAGACGATACTCTAACACCAAATAAGCAAAAGCGCAAAATTCACTATACTTGCTAGGCGCCTTTGCCTATTTGGAAACCGTTATACGTAATGAAGAACACTCTCAAAATAATCGTTTTTGTAATTCTCCCTTTTTTATCATCGGGGCAATCAAACGTTTTTGAATGGGGCGAAGGTTTGACCTACTACACTGGTAAGTTCGATACCACCAAGTATTCTTTAAAGGAAATTGAACTTATTTACAATTATCTACACACGCCGAGTTCAGAAATGTTGACCATAGTTAATGTTTGGAAAATTGAACAAATGGATACGGCTACAACAACACCAATAGATAATTACTATAAAAACACCTTGCACATTTTAGAAACCATGCGTATTCCAGAAGGTGAATATTGGGATAGCCTATTGATGTTAAGAAAGAGAGAACTTTATGAAGTTTGTAATGATAATAAGCTATTCATTCTTGCAATCAAAGATCCGAAAATACTTTTCCAACATTACCACCAGGAATGTGCAAATGAAATAAAAGCACTAAACGGCGACAGTACATCGCTTTTGAACGCGTGGTTTGAACTTAATGAGCGTCAAAAACTTAATAATTGTTGCCCTGAAAATGTGGAGAAAAAATATCTATCCAAATTCAATTCAAATAACCGGTTAAAACACGCTAGATTGGAGCTTATGATATACGGTTGGGGGAATTGTATGAATCAATTTGTTTATCATCACACAGATTATGCACGGATTGAGGAAGAATTTCAAAAATTATTCATTTCTGTTGATCGTGAAGATGAGGAAGATTAATATACGTATAACATCAACTAAAAGCCACGGGCTGAACAACCATATCCAAGAAGCCCGCGTCTCCTAGTTGAGAAACGTTATCTGCAAGGCGATTACAGCACCGCACAAAAAAACAAAAATCGAATCAAAACTAAATATGGACGCAGGAAAAAGAACTATCAACGACATCTTTAACGGAAATAGAATTTTAGAAATTCCTTTTTTTCAACGAGCTTACGTTTGGGGAGACGACCAATGGGAAAGACTATTAGAAGATATGGAAAATGTAAGTCTATCTAACAAACCATATTTTCTAGGTTCTGTAATTCTGAAACAACAACCTACAAATACAGGAAAAAGTGTCGGGGATGTAAGAACTGTAATTGACGGACAACAACGTTTAACAACTCTAAATATTTTCTTTAAAGTTCTTTGTTTAAAAATCGAACAAAATTCAACTTTTGAAAGAATTTTCAAACTCATAAATAATGACATCGCATTATTACACAATCACAACGATATTGATGCGTTTAACACGGTTTTGAATTTATCTGAACTAAAAGATTTAGAAGGAAATGATAATATAACTTTAGCATACAATTACTTCAAAAAGAATCTGAACCCAGAAAAACTAAACTTCAACAACATTCTTTCAAAAATTTTGTTTGTCGGAATTGACCTTGACGAAAACGAGGACGAACAGCAAATTTTTGATACAATCAACTCTTTAGGAGTTAAATTAACAACAGCTGAATTGCTTAAAAACTACTTTTTCAACCGTGACGAAATTTCAACATATAATACTTATTGGAAAAACATTTTTGAAAAAGACGATGATGCTAAAAATTATTGGGACAGAGAAATTACAGCAGGTAGATTAAAAAGAACTTTTATAGACCTTTTCTTTTTCTCTTATTTACAAATAAAAATCCAAGACAAAACATTAAATGTAAAAACCGAAGATAAAATCGAATTTTCTAAAGTAGAGCATTTATTTGAGTCATATAAAAACTTCATCAAGATTTATTTAAACAACGATAAAAAATCAGTTCTTTCTGAAATCAGAGATTATGCTTTGCTTTTCCAAGAAAACTTCGATTACGATACCATTGAAAACGAATTAACAGACCAATCTGGAATAGAAAGAATAAACGCAATTATTTTTGGTTTAGATACTTCTACTTTAATTCCTTATGTTCTTTACGTTCTTAAAAATGTAGCAAATGATAACGAACGTAACGAATTATTCGACTTTCTTGAAACATACATAATGAGGAGAATGGTTGTTCACGCAAACACTAAAAATTACAACCAACTTTTTACAGATAGATTGATTAATAATGACATTCTATCTAAAAAACAATTTTTAGAGTTTTTAGAAGGACAAGCAGATAAAGTAAACTTTTTGCCATCTGACGAAGAGCTAAAACAAGGATTTGATAGTTCTTATTTAATTAACAAACAATCAGCAGGAATTTTGTATTTTATCGAATCAAAAATACGAAACAGAAGTTTGCATTCTACAGGACTTTTAGGAATCAACAAATATAGTTTGGAACATCTAATGCCTAAAAAATGGGAGAATCATTGGGGCAAACTATCTAATCAAGAAGATAGAATTAAACGTAATAGAAAGTTATTGACTTTAGGAAACTTGACAATTATTACACAAGCCTTAAATTCAACTATTAGAGATGCAAATTGGACGATTAAACGAAAAGGAAAAGCTGATAAAAAAGGTCTAAACACATATTCAGCAGGTCTTGAAACGATGAGCAATTTTCTAACTTATGACGAATGGAACGAACAAACCATTGAAGAACGTGCAAACTTTTTATACGAAAAAGCGAAACTAATTTGGACGATTTAAAACGCCCAGCAGATAACAAGGGTTTGGCGCAATGGCGGGTTAAGGCTAATATTTGAAGTTTCGATTTTCTATTCCGCAAAAAGCCAATTACATTGACTTTTTTTTGTAAATTTATTCAATTAATTGGCTTTTGCTTACCGTGTCGCTAAATTGAAACTTTTCGCTTCAATTTCCGCCACTGACGCCAAGCCCCGAAACGTTGCCTGCAATGCTACCGGAACCCTCAACAGACAGAAAAATATTAACTTTGACAAATAATTCCAGCAAGACAAAGTGGACAAATTCAAACAATTTCTAAAACAAATATCACCAATTACGGACAAAGAATTTGCTGACACCATTTCTTATTTTACTGAACAAAATTTGAAGAAAGACGACATTTTTGTAAAACAGGACAAAGTTTGTAAACATATTGCTTTTATAGTAAAAGGAACTTTACGAACTTTTTATATAAACAATAAAGCAGAAGAAACAACCTCTTGTTTTTGTACTGAAAACAACTTTACAACATCTTACAAAAGTTTTATTCTTCAACAACCTTCAACATTAATTCTTCAAGCCATTGAAGACACACAATTATTAGTTATTGATTACGACAACTTACAAAAACTTTATTCTAAAAGTACCATTTGGCAAACAATAGGTAGAGCGGTTGCAGAAAAAGAATATATTGTAATGGAACAATATGCCTCTATATTGAACAACGAAACAACAAAAGAAAAATATTTGCGTCTTTTGAAAGAACAACCTAATGTTATACAAAAAGCAAAAATTGAAGATATTGCTTCATATTTAGGGATTACACGAAGAACTTTATCACGAATTAGACAAGAAATTTCAAAATAATCATTTGAGGACATTTGTCCTTTCTGCAAAATAAATTATTATAGAAATTTGCTGAAAAATTAATTTTACAACAATATGGGATTACTTATTTCGACAATTTTATTAACTGCATTTGCTTTTTTAGCAATTATTGATGGTTTATACCTTCATATATTCAAATACCAACTTTTCAATCATAAGGAAAGTAAATTTGAACATTTAACACATACAATTAGAGCAATTTTATTTCCTCTAATTGTCTATTTTTTATTCATTACTCAAGACTGCTTGACAAGTTTTTATTTAGGTATCTTGTTTATAGTAATTGATATTGTGGTGCTCGGAATAGATGCTTTCGTAGAAAAAGACAGCAGAAGTTTTATGGGTGGACTTCCAAGATGGGAGTATATTTTACATTTATTTGTAAATGGTTTTCACTTTGCTTCAATTGCAGTTTTTTTGGCAATAAAATTATCTTTTACCGAAAACGGCATTGAGATAGTTCAGGACCTTTCTAACTCGAAAAACTTTGGATTATTTCATTTTGTTGCTGTAAACTTATTGCCAGGTGCAATCATATTGGCATTACTACATATTTTGACAAGCGTAAATGTAACAACTGTTTATTGGAATAATTTGAGAGATAAAATAACTTGTTGTTGAATAAGCACAGCAGGCAACAGCAGTTTGGCAAAATGGCGGGTTCAGTGCAAAATTCAACGGTAGTTCTTCGATAGAACTTTTGTGCAAAACTGAACATTTGTGCTTCAATTTCCGCCACTTCGCCAAGCCGCGAACCGTTGCCCGCAAGTGTAAAGAACGACACCGCACAGAAAAACAGTAAGACCAAAATGGACAAACTGAAAAAGGAACAGAGAAGAAAAAATATGCAAGCGGTGAAAAGTAAAGGTTCGAAAATTGAATCTTTACTTGGGAAAGAACTTTGGAAAAGAGGACACAGATACAGAAAAAATAACAAGACAGTTTTCGGAAAACCCGACCTAACTTTTAAAAATTATAAGATTGCAATTTTCGTTGACAGTGAATTTTGGCACGGAAAAGATTGGAAAGAGAGAAAGAATGACCACAAAAGCAATCAAGACTTTTGGCTTAAAAAAATTGAAAGAAACATTGAAAGAGACAAAGAGGTCAACGACTTTTTGTTAAAATCAGGTTGGCAAGTTCTTAGGTTTTGGGGGCGCCAAATCGAAACAGAATTAGTAAATTGCGTTCAAAAAATTGAGAATACGATAAATGAAGCTAAAAGAAAAAATATCACTTGAAGAAGTATGTGGGCAGACCTTTAAAATCAGGGTGGTAGAAGCTTCTGAATACGGCAAAGCCGCATTCACTCACTATTTGCATAACCACGAAAATGGAGTTTCACAATTCTACAAAAAAGAAGCTGTTCAGCACGTAAAACGTGCTTTGGAATACAAGTTCCCTGATGAAGACGTCTCTTCGATTGCAGCAGAAGAAGCATTGCAATATATGCTTTTCGACTTTAAGAAAGACGTTCCATTTCCCGAACCTACAAAACCAAAATTTAAGTTTATTGATTTATTTGCAGGAATCGGAGGTTTTAGAATTGCTATGCAAAGTCTTGGTGGAAAGTGTGTTTTCACAAGCGAATGGGACGAACAAGCCAAAAAAACTTATGAAGCAAATTTTGGAGAAGTTCCGTTTGGCGATATAACCAAAGAGGAAACAAAGAAATTCATTCCTGATGGTTTTGACGTTTTATGTGCCGGTTTTCCTTGTCAAGCGTTTTCAATTGCAGGAAAAAGAGGTGGTTTTGAAGACACAAGAGGAACACTTTTTTTTGATGTAGCAGAAATCATAAAGAGAAAGCAACCTAAGGCAATTTTCTTAGAGAATGTAAAAGGACTTTTTAACCACGATAAAGGCAAAACACTAAAAACGATTTTAAATGTTCTGCGGGAAGACCTTGGATATTACGTTCCGGACCCACAAGTTTTAAATGCGAAAGACTTTGGAGTTCCTCAAAATCGTGAAAGAATTTTCATTGTTGGTTTTAGAGCTGACTTAGGAATTGAAAGTTTTGAATATCCAAAACCAACAAACAAAAATGCAACATTTGAAGACGTTAAAGAGGAAAATGTAGTTTCCGTAAAATACTACTTGTCTGACACTTACCTAAATACTCTTGTAAATCATAAGAAAAGACACGAAAGCAAAGGTAATGGTTTTGGTTATGAAATCATTCCTGATGATGGAATAGCAAATGCGGTTGTTTGTGGTGGAATGGGCAGAGAAAGAAACTTGGTTTATGACGACAGAATAGAAGATTTCACCCCGGTAACTCACATAAAGGGAGAAGTTAATAGACAAGGAATTAGAAAAATGACACCAAGAGAATGGGCAAGACTTCAAGGCTTCCCCGACAATTTTATTATACCGGTTGCAGACGCATCTGCATACAAACAATTTGGAAATTCAGTTGCGGTTCCGGCAATTAAAGCGACTGCAAATGAAATCATTAAAAGAATTTTGAATAATGCTTAAAGAATTAGGAATAATAGTAGGGACTGACACAAAAGCGGGTAATGCTTTTGAATCACTGTTCCCAAGTTTTATGGACGTTGAATATTCGACACCTTCAGAATATGTAAGAACATATTGGAACGAATACCAAAAACTTTCTGACACCAACAGCAATTTAAACGGGAAAGTTTTTGAACATATTTTAGCAACGCTTTGTATAAGAGAAAACATTTTACCCTTGTATTTGAGTGCAAAAGTTGCTTTTGTTCCCAATGTAATTTATGACCTTATGTTTTACACGGCTGAACGTGGTCCAATTTGTTGGAGTGTAAAAACAAGTTTGAGAGAAAGATACAAACAAGCTGACTTGGAATCAATTGCGCTTAAATACGTTCACAGAAAAGCATTGAGCTATTTGATAACACTTGACGAAAGAGAAGCAAGAGGAGTAAAAGAGAAAATAAAAACCGGAGATGTTATAGGTTTAGATAATGTTATTGTAGCAACAGAGCCGGAATTTGACGAATTAGTAGCAGACTTAAAGACATTTCAATTTGAAGAACCGCCAACTGTAAAAGTGATAGAATCAAGTCAAGTTGTGACAATAGAAAAAGTTAAATCTGTATTTAAATAAACGACTGAAAATGAACACCAGCGGGCAACAGGCGTTTGGCTCAATGGCGGGTGACGTGGTTAATTGAACATTCTACTTCGCATCAACATTTGTGGTGTATTGACAGTTTTGAGCTCCGAAATCCGCCACTGCGCCAAGCGCCAAAACGTTAGGTGCAATAGTGCTATCCGAGAAACATTGCAATTAGTACCAAATTATCAAACAAAAGATTAATGAAATTTTCACTTCTTGTCATTCTTTTAAGTTTAAGTAAAATCACTATAAGT
>JBDHXR010000109.1:0-8205 GCA_039810825.1 Fluviicola sp. | reverse complement strand
GTAATAACCGTTCAACAACCCCCTGTCTCAAATGCAGTTGGTACCTCGACAATTTGTGTGTCAAATCCTTTTACTGTAAGTGGCGCGAGCTCTAGTAATGGCACGATTTCATGGACGCATAATGGTAGTGGATTCATAACAAACACAACTGGGTTAACTCCAACATATACTCCTGCACCTTCTGATGCTGGAAATACTGTAGTTCTTACAATGACTGTTACTAGTAACAATACATGTGCTCCAGCAACTGCTTCATCGCAATACAACTTAATTATCAATGGTAACCCAAAGGCTGTTGATATGCAAACTGATTCTATTTGCCCTGGAACAAGTTTTACAATCACTACTGCAACAGCACAAAATGGCACCATCAATTGGACGCACAACGGGAGCGGAACATTAACAAATGGAACTACTGCAACGCCAACTTATACTCCTAGCGCTGCAGATGTTGGGAATACCGTGGTATTGACATTGACAGTAACGAGCAACAACGTATGTGCACCTGGTTTAGCCCAAAGTTTCCATGTATTGTATGTGTCTCCACTACCTGAAGCGATAGCTGGTGGAACAGCAAATCTTTGTGAAAACGGTTCAATATTAGTACCTGGAGCAATAGCAAACTATGGTACTATTTCTTGGAGCCATAACGGAACTGGTACACTTACAAACATTAATTCTATTTCTCCTACGTATGCACCAACTTCAGCAGATGCAGGAAATATTGTAACGATTACAATGACAGTTACAAGTTCAGTTTGTCCTCCGGCTAGTGCTGCAGCAGATTTTACAGTAAATGTACAAGGATTACCCAGTGCAGTTGTAACTGATACAGTAACTGTTTGTGCAGGCGCAGTTGTTCACGTTACAGGTGTAACCATAGCAAACGGGACATATTCATGGTCTCACAATGGCAGTGGTCTATTAACCAATATGACGACTTTAGGCCCTACGTATCAATCATCTCCGTTGGACGCTGGAAACACCGTGAACGTGATGATTACTGTAGCAAGCAACAATAGTTGTGCTCCTGCAAGTACCAACGCATTGTTCGTAATACATGTAGATCACATTCCAACGGCTACAATGCCTGCAGCTACAAATATTTGTGGCGCATTGCCTTTTACTGTTAGTGGAGCAAGTTACAACTATGGAACGCCAACATGGACAACCTCAGGTGCTGGAACATTGACGAATGCAAATACAGGTACACCAACATATACTCCTTCTCCATCTGAATATGGACAAAACATTCAACTCACCATGAATGTAGCTAGCAACAACACATGTGCGCCCTCTATTACATCTCAATCATTCACCATTACTGTTCAAAACCCACCTGTAGCTATTGCTGGTGGAGTCACAACTGCTTGTGAATCTGGTGTTGCAAATGTTACAGGAGCTACTGCAACTTATGGAACTATAAACTGGACGCATACAGGAACAGGAACCTTAACAAACTCTACAACTTTAGGTCCAGTGTATCAGCCAACACCCGCTGATATTGGTGTACCTGTCATACTTACTCTTACTGTAACAAGTAACAATAGTTGCGCTCCAATGACAGCTACTGATACTTACACCATCAACATTGATCCTTTGCCAACAGTATCCGCAGGTTTTGTTGATACAATGTGTGCTAACAATTCATATCTTGTTTCTGGAGTTTCTTCAAATTACGGTACGATTAATTGGACAACAAATGGTTTGGGGACTTTGACAGATCCAACTACACTTACGCCTACCTACACTCCTATTCCGTCAGAAGCTGGAACAACAGTTGTTCTTACCATCGATGTAATGAGTAATAATTCGTGTATGCCAACTACCGTTTCTGACACAATTGCTTTGATGATAGATATACCGCCAAGTTTAACGATCACAACAACACTAGACACCATGTGTCCGGGCTCTGTATATACAGTTGCTGGTGTTACAGCTGCAAATGGCTCTATATTTTGGACGCACAACGGCACTGGAACTTTAACAGGTGACACCACTACAACTCCTGTTTATACTGCAGGAGCTGGAGATCCTGGAAATCATGTAATTTTGACATGCATAGTTTCTAGTGTAAACGGATGTGCTCCGCAAGCATTAACACAAACAATAGATGTTTTTGTTGAATCAAATGTAAATCTGCCATTTATTATCCTCGATAATATTTCAAACATTTCTTGTAATGGATCATTAACAGGTGCTGTAAACATTACTGTAACCGGTGGTGCTCCACCTTATTCATATTTGTGGAGCGATAGCAGTACAACTCAAGACCTCGTAAATGTAGCAGCTGGAACTTATTATCTCGACCTAACAGATGATCATGGATGTTTTGTTACCGATACCTTTGTTATTTCACAACCAACTCCAATTGTAGTGACTACTACAATGATTCCAATAGATTGTGTAAATGGAACTGAAGGAACGTTGGAAGTAAGTGCATCTGGAGGAAATGGACCTTACACTTATTTTTGGCCGGAGTTTAATTCAGCATCCGATAGTATCACTGGAATACCTGCTGGTTTTCATGACTTAATAGTAACCGACGCTAGCGGGTGTACGCACACGGAAAGTATAGAACTTCAAAAACTTGGAGGCATGGTTGTTACAGCTACGCCAAATGACGCTTATGTAAACATAGGTACGAATGTTCCTTTAACAGCAAGCGGAACTAGCTTTTACACATGGTCACCTAGCGATTATCTATCTTGCGCTACATGCTCAAACCCAATTTCAACACCTTTATCAAACACAACGTATGTTGTTACAGGATACAATGCTAATGGTTGCTCTGGTACAGATACAGTAAGAATTGAAATTTTTGTAGATTGTGCAGGAATTGCATTTCCAAATATTTTCTCACCAGATGGTAGAGGACTTGAAGTTAATAACACTTTTGGAGTAATAGGGACTGTTCCATGTATTGAAACGTATATGTTACTTGTATTCAACAGATGGGGTGAACAAGTTTTCGAATCTCAAGATCCTGATGAAAAATGGGACGGAAATTTCCATGGGAAGCCACAAAATACCGGGGTATACTTCTATCGAACCAGTATGAAGTTGATAGATGGAACTGAACTTCAAAAATCAGGAAACTTAACGCTAGTAAGATAGTATGATGAAAAGTAGTCTAAGCATATTACTTATATTGTTTACCAGTGTTTTTTCATTTGGTCAAGATGTTCATTTTGCACAGCCAGAATATTCACCCTTGTTACTAAACCCTGCATTAGCAGGTGCGAATTCAAGATTACAGATTATCACCAATTACAGAAATCAATGGAATAGCGTAGCTTCACCCTACCAAACAATTGCTGCTTCATTAGATGCCCGGTTCCAAGGTAAATATTCGGATAGAAATTCATTTTTAGCTGCTGGACTAAGTTTTTTCAATGATGTAGCTGGTGATATGAAAGTAATGACCAATCAAATCAATCTTGACTTGGCTTACCACATAAAAATGGGAAGACAGAGCTTATTGAGAATTGGGTTGTATGCAGGCATGAATCAACGTTCAATAAGTACAGGCAGAGGAAATTGGGCTAGTCAATATACAGGCACAGAATTTAATACTGGGATTGCAAGTGGAGAAGATTTTGGTTCTTACAAACACTCTTTTTTTGATGCAGGAGCAGGTGTTGTATATACATATCGAAAAATGAAATACAGTGTAAATTCGAATATTAACAACAACATCAATGCTGGTTTAGCAGTGTATCATGTAAATCAACCTGCAAGTTCATTTGTGTCTTTACCAAATGACCGTTTGGCAATGCGTATATCAGGATTTGTAAATAGTTCGTTTAATATTGCACGTACTCCATTAGCAATCCAACCAGCTATTTATTACCAATACCAAGCAAAATACTTTAATTTGATGTTTGGTACTTACATTCGATTCAATATCCGTGAGGCTTCTCACATGACTGGTTCAATCAAATCAATGGCGGCAGCACTTGGTATCTTCAGCAGATATAACGATGCATTTGTTGCGAAAGGTTATTTTCAGATAGATAAATTTTCTTTTGGATTGGCATACGACTTTAATTTATCTCGATTAACTCCTGCTTCAAAATCTAGAGGTGGGTTTGAATTGTTTCTTCGATTTATTCTAGATGATCGAATCAACAGTCCGCACTTGTGGTAAAATAACGTGAGTTAGATATTAATTTAATCTTCAGTTATTCTCAAATACCGCTGCAATGCCCATAATGGGAAAATATTTCTGTAGTTGGTGTAAGAAATCATGCAATTGTGGTTAAACACTCCTGAAATAGCCTGTTGAGGCCAATCACCATTTTCGAGTTGTGCTTTTATAATAAACTGAATTCCTTTTTCAATGCACAATTTGTCATCATATTTAGCAGCTAATAATGTCATTACGGCCCAAGCAGTGTTTATTACTTGCCCTTCTTGATGTGGCACGTACTTTTTTTCAACACATGACAAGTAAGATTCCCCCCAACTTCCATCGGAATTTTGGTAAGCAACTAGCCCATCACATGCCTTAGTTATGCAATTTGTTGGATCATTTTTTTGATAAAACACCCCTTCGCACTGTGTAATTGCTTCAACAGCAAACCAAGTACCATAAGTAAAACAAACAGCCCAAGAGCCATACCAAAGCCCGGAATCTGTTTGTTTTGAATAAATAAATTTTAATCCTTTCTTTATTTTTTCTTGAATAAAGTTAGGAATTTGTGTTTCAGCAGAGGAATAAAAAGCATGAATAGCTTGTAAACAAGCAGAGGTACACTCTGTATATGAATAATCAATCATAATTTCCCCAAAAATGCGAGATGGGTTTAATTTTTCAAGCCATTTTGGCGCACGTGTTTTCTCGTAAGATGCCCACCCACCATCTTTATTTTGGTATTGTAAAATAAGTTCAACACTATCTTTCAATGCTGAAATAAGATTTCCATCTTTTAGTCCAACTTTTTTATTCAGGTACAGCACTGCTTTTATACCTTCTGAAGTGCAATCTGTGATCGGCCATCCATGAGCAGAAGTTGAAAAGGGCCATCCTCCTTTTGAAATAGAGCGATCAAATTTTTTAAAATCTTCTTCATTTTCTCTAACTAAAGAGAAGGATAAAAAAGCTTCTACACCAGCTAAAATTTTAAGTTCTTTTTTTGAAAATTCATTTTTCTCTAACAACAAATGACTCATGAAAATAGTATCCCAAAATTGTGAACCATTGTAACCGTTCATTTTCATTCCATCTTCCGAAAGCCATAAATAATCATCAATTCGATTTACATGCTTATAGAAATTTTCAGACTTTCCTTCAGATATATACACACAAAGTAAGTTTAGCACTTTGTTAACAGGACCTAAATTAATATAGTTTGTATGCTTATCTTCCATGTGCATTCTTCGCTCACAGTTCTTCAAAGCTTTTTTTCTGATAAATGTTAGCGGGAATCGATTGTACGTATTTAATATTGGTGCAATGAACTTATATATTTTGGTCTCTGGATAATAATCGTCTTTCATGCAGCATGCTCTTCGCGCCTTTTTCCATTGAACATCATCCATCCCTTTTGGATAAAGTGCATGTTGAATCTTTTGTAAAACAGAATCTTCTTTTGCTACAAACCGAACACCCGATAGGTATGACATTGGCAAATACACCATTCGTGCATGATTCCAATAATTACCCGGATAAATAGGGAGTTTTTTAGGTAAAAGCCACATCTCTGGTAACATAGCATCCAACCCATCCCACTTGTATAACCCTAATATAGCTAGATACATTTTTCCCCACGGAGGAATTGTATGTGCTCCTCCATGTTGATGAATCCAGGAAAAAGCTTTAGATATACGCTCATCGTCTACTGAGCATCCTAACAATACTAATGACACTGCATTCAAAACAGTTCCAAACATGGTAGATGTATCTTCGATGTGCAAGCCCCAACCACCATCATCATTTTGATGATTTAGTATGTAACGACGCATCAAAACTTGCTTTTCAGGAGTAGGCATTTCTTGGCAAGCATACAAAACAAAAACAAGACCAGGGAGCAAGAAATTTGGTCCACCGTAATCACCAGCCCAGTTTCCGTCTTTTTGTTGAAGTTCGGAGAAATATGCTAGTCCTTGTTCATACGATTCGCTTGCAGATTCTGATTTATGTTTGTTATTAAACGTTATTTTTTTGCTATGTAGAACTTTGTCTGAAGTATTAGGGTTCGAAAACTTGTTATAGATAAATTGTATATCCAACTCATCCAATAACACTTGTTCGTCTGAAGTTTTCAGGACGTCGAGTGCTTTATTCTTATCAAAAATCCAACGTTGCCTACCTTCCTCGGAAAGTAAGTTCCAAGAGTTCCAAAGAGGGTTTACCATTACTTTCTTCTTTGCAACATCACATCTCCCAAATAAATCAATTGTTCAATCTTATCTGGAGAAATTGAAGTTTGACGTAAGCTGTTTTGAGCCTTCTCGTTTAATTCTTCCATTGTTTTTGTACAGATAGAAGGGATATCTAGTTTTTTGTACAATTCTTTAAAGGCAAGAATCTTCACTTCTTCATTTGTTTCTTCGAATAAAGAATAAATCTCATCGATAGCTTTCGAGTCTGCACGTTCAAGTGCATTCACCAATAAAAAAGTTTTCTTATTTAAAAGTATATCACCACCTATTTTCTTCCCAAAGGTGTGATCTCCGAACGTGTCTAGATAATCATCCATAATTTGGAAAGCCAGGCCTGTGTATAAACCAAAATCATAAAGCAACTGTTGGTCTTTCTGTGAAGCACCACCAATAATACCTCCAATTTGCATAGAGGCACCAAAAAGAACAGATGTTTTAAGCTTGATCATTTCCATGTATTCATCTACCGAAACAGAAGTAGCCGTTTCAAAATTCATGTCATATTGTTGACCTTCCATCACTTCAATAGCCATTTTGGTAAAGCACGTAAGTAAATCTGCTGCTTTGTCTTCATTGTTTTGTTGAAGAAGGCTGTACGAATGTGGCAACATGGCATCGCCAGTAACAATCGCTTTGTTTTCACCAAATAATTCATGAACAGTAGCTTTTCCTCTGCGTAACAGCGCCTTATCCATAATATCATCATGCACCAAAGTAAAATTGTGAAAGACCTCAATTGCAATGGCTGCGTTAAGAGCTTTTTCATAATTATCATCGTAACACATATAGCTCATTAGCACCATAATTGGTCTTAATCGTTTTCCATCCAATGTCATGATATGATGAGCCGAATCACTTAAATTTTCCGGGAAATTGCGTAATGAATATTCACTCAAATAATTTTCGATTATTTCTTTGTAATCTGCTAAGCTTAATTTGTTTATTGTTTCCATGTTTTAATATCTATAAATTTGTTCACACTGATAGTCTTTAAGTGCTTCTTTTGTTTTATCCCAATCTTTGGTAAATCCTAAAATAAATCCTCCTCCACCAGCTCCGCATATTTTCAAAAAGTAATCACCGTTTTGAATACCTTTATTAACTAAGTCTTGGAAATTCTCTGGGATTAAAAAATTCATGTTATCCAATTGAAATTCAATCAGATTATTCACGTGTTGGTAAAATGCCTCGCTGTTGTTTTCTAAAAAGCGATTGATGCATGCATTGGTCTCTGGTATTAGAACTTCATCAAGTTTTTTCTTATACGCTGGTGTTTCGCACAATGACTTAAACTTTCCAACCAATTCATTTGTATTTCTTTCTTGCAAGGTATTTAACAAGAAAATAATATTTTTCCCATTTTCATTATACGTTGGCAAACTTGTCAACTGAATATCGTCTTTGCTTTTATACAACAAAGGTTTATTCAACAAAATACTTAATGGATCTATCCCTGAACTTGAACCATGAAAAAATGACTCTACTTTTCCTAGAGAGTTCCTCAATTTGTCCATTTTATCTGCAGATAAATTATTCAGCACATCGTTCAGGTTGTTTCTTACTTTTACATACCTTGAAAAAACTGCTGCCACTACAGAACCAGAACTACCTAAACCATAGCCTTGAGGGATGTTGCTTTCGTAATACAATCCATTTTCTAAATCTTTCAAAAATTCTTGAGACTTGATTTCAAAATTGTAATCGATATGATCTGCCAAGAAATAAGCCAATTTCATCAGGCAATCATTTGAATATTGCACCAGAGGATGTTGTTTGTCTTTTGCCACAGACCAAGTACCCGAATAATTTTCGTACGGC
>JBDHXR010000108.1:0-8444 GCA_039810825.1 Fluviicola sp. | reverse complement strand
ATAGACAGTTAAACCAATGGCAAGCAAATTGAGTGACCAATGGCAAAACCAGGCGCTTTCCGCCTTCGCTGTGCGTGAGATTCTCGAGAAACCGCTCGAAGGCGAGACAGCCCAGTCTCGGATCAAGCAGATTGGCCTGCTGAACATCCTGTATATGATGCACCTAGCTGGAGAAAAGCTGACCCTTTCAAATATAATAAACTTTCAAAAAATTATTCCTAAAATGATTCAAGAATACTGTCTAGCTAGCAAGTTTATTCTTTGATAATTAATTACTTAATGAACTTGAAGTTTTTACCTGGATAATATGCATTTGACCCAAGTTCTTCTTCAATTCTTAGTAATTGATTGTACTTAGCCATACGATCACTGCGTGAAGCAGAGCCAGTTTTAATTTGCCCGCAAGACAATGCTACAGCTAAATCTGCAATGGTGCTATCCTCAGTTTCGCCACTTCTATGAGACATCACAGAAGTATAATTATTCGTTGTAGCTAATTTAACTGCATCTATTGTTTCTGTTAAAGAACCAATCTGATTTACTTTTACTAAAATTGAATTTGCTACCCCTTGATCGATTCCTTGTTGAAGACGCTTGCTATTTGTAACAAATAAATCATCTCCAACCAATTGAATTTTACTTCCTAATTCATCAGTGGCTTCTTTCCATCCTTTCCAATCGTCTTCTGCAAAACCATCTTCAATAGAAATAATAGGGTATTTTGAACACCATTCTTTCCAAAAAGAAACCATTTCAGAAGAAGTCAATGACTCGTTTGTAGAATCAAAATGATACACTCCTTTATCTGCTTTATAAAATTCTGATGAGGCAGCATCTAATGCAATGTAAACGTCTTCACCCGGTTTAAAACCAGCCTTTTCAATTGCCTGCAACACTACTTGAATTGCTTCTTCATTCGAACTCAAATTCGGCGCAAAACCTCCTTCATCTCCAACATTTGTCGAAAGATTTTTTGATTTTAAAACGGCTTTCAAGTGATGAAAAATTTCAGTTCCCCAACGCAATCCTTCTGAAAAAGAAGAAGCCCCAAAAGGCATCACCATAAACTCCTGAATATCAATCAAATTATCAGCATGAGAACCTCCATTCAAAATATTCATCATTGGAACAGGTAGTATGTTTGCTTTTTCACCGCCTACATAGCGAAATAAGCTCATTTTTGATTCCTGTGAAGCTGCTCTTGCCACTGCTAGTGAAGTGCCTAAAATAGCATTTGCACCAAGGTTAGATTTATTTGAAGTTCCATCAAGTTTCAGCATCAATTCATCAATTCCTTTTTGATCCAACACATTATGTCCGATGAGGTTTTGAGCAATTGTTGTATTGACGTTCCTAACAGCATTTAGTACTCCTTTACCTAAATATACATTTTTATCTCCATCACGTAATTCAACTGCCTCATGAATCCCTGTAGATGCACCTGAAGGAACTGCTGCCCTTCCAACAACACCATTTGAAGTATGTACATCAACCTCAATAGTTGGATTACCTCTAGAATCTAAAATTTGTCTTGCAATTACTTTTTGAATTTTACTCATGATAAAAATGTAAACGGTTATATTATTTTGAAATTTTCATGTTAGACACAAACTGATCGAACAAATAACGTGAATCATGCGGACCAGCTGAAGCTTCTGGATGATATTGAACTGAAAAAATAGATTTGCTGTTAAACTTCATGCCAGCTATCGTGTTATCATTGATATGTACGTGTGTTACAGAAACTTCATTTTGCTGTTCTATACTTGCTCTTGAAATTACAAAGCCATGATTTTGAGATGTTATTTCGCCTTTACCGGTTAATAAATTTTTTACAGGGTGATTAATCCCCCTATGTCCATTGAACATTTTTTCGGTTTTTAATCCTTGACTTAGTCCTAATAATTGATGACCTAAACATATACCAAACACAGGCAATTTCGCTTCAGTGATTTGTTTTACCAATGCTATTTGTTCAGTCATTACCGAAGGATCACCTGGTCCGTTTGACAGCATAATTCCTTTGGGGTTAAATGCTAATATTTCACCCAAAGTAGCTGTCATTGGAAACACCTTAACAAAACAGCCTCGTTCAGTAAGACAACGAATGATGTTTTTCTTTACACCAAAATCCACCAAAGACACACGAAGATCTGATTGAGAGTCCCCAACTTCATAAGCTGATTTAGTTGATACTTTTGAAGACAGTTCTAACCCTTCCATGGAAGGAATTTCTTTCACCATTTTCAACAATTCCTTTTCATCAAGAATTTCGGAAGAAATAATTGCATTCATAGCTCCGGCATAACGAATATGGCGTACTAAAGCTCTTGTGTCAATATCTGTGATTCCAACAGTATTGTTTTTTTCCATCATTTCTTGCAAACTACCAGAAGCAGATACTCTAGAATATATATCTGAAAATTTTTTAGTAACCAGTCCAGCAATGTTTATGTTGTCTGATTCCACTTCTTTAGGATTTACACCATAATTACCTATATGAGCAGTAGTCATAATCAATATTTGGCCATAATACGATGGGTCGGTAAATACTTCTTGATAGCCTGTCATTCCAGTATTAAAGGCGATTTCACCTGTAGTAGTTCCAATTTTACCGGTTGCAAAACCTCGAAAAATTTTACCGTCTTCTAATACTAACAAAGCAGGTTTTTGCTCATTCATGATATTTAAGTTTTTGCAAATTTAGGATTAATGCGGGAATTAAGAACGAATAGTTCATAAAAAAAGGTATCCGTTAATAACAGATACCTTTTCAATAATTCAAAAAAGAATACTATTCTTCCTCTTTCTTTTCTTCGTCGCTTGAAGCTTCAGGAGTTTCATCAGCTGGCGCTTCATCAGTAACTGGTTTTTCTTCTACTACTTCAGTTGTTTCAACAACAGCTTCGGGAGTTTCTTCAACTGTGTCAACTACTTCTGCATCTGTAGCCTCAACTTTTTTAGCTGCAGTGCTACCACCTCTTCTAGAACGACGAGTAGTTGTTTTCTTAGCGTCGCCATTCGAGTACACTTCATTGAAGTCAACCAATTCAATCATACACATTTCAGCATTATCACCTAAACGATAACCTGTACGAATAATACGTGTATAACCTCCAGGGCGATTAGCAATCTTTGGAGCAATTGTTCTAAACAATTCAGTAACCACAGTCTTATCTTGAAGGTAAGAAAAGGTTACACGACGATTGTTTGTAGTATCATCTTTCGATTTTGTAAGAATTGGCTCAACATATACACGCAATGCTTTCGCTTTTGCAATTGTAGTTGTGATGCGCTTGTGTGTAATCAATGAACAAGCCATGTTTGAAAGCATAGCCTGTCTGTGAGGAGCTTTTCTTCCTAAATGATTAATTTTTTTTCCGTGTCTCATACTATAAAATTTCGTAAGTAACGGTTAGTTTCATTCATGTATCGCTTATTGAAACCACCTATTACGACATTAATAAAAATTTTGCGATACTAGTCTTTATCTAATTTATATTTTGCTACATTCATTCCAAAATTCAGGTTTTTAGAATCCACTAAATCTTCCAATTCAGTCAAAGATTTTTTACCAAAATTACGGAACTTCAATAAATCGTTTTTGTTGTAAGAAACTAAATCACCTAATGTTTCAACATCTGCAGCTTTCAAACAATTCAATGCACGTACAGATAAATCCATATCAACTAATTTTGTTTTTAATAACTGACGCATGTGCAATGAAGTTTCATCAAATTCTTCAGTTTCAGACTTCACTTCACTATCCAAAGTAATGCGTTCGTCAGAGAACAACATAAAGTGATGAATTAAAATCTTAGCAGCTTCTTTCAATGCTTCTTTTGGGTGAATTGAGCCATCAGAAACGATATCCATAACTAGTTTCTCGTAGTCTGTTTTTTGTTCAACACGGTAATTTTCAATCGTGTATTTTACGTTTACAATTGGTGTAAAAATAGAATCGATGAAAATGGTACCGAAAGGAGCATTATTTACTTTATTTTCTTCAGATGACAAGTAGCCTCTTCCTTTGATAATTGTTAATTCCATCTCCAATTTCACAGAAGATTCCATATTGCAGATTACTAAATCTGGATTCAACACTTGAAAAGCAGAAGTAAACTTACCGATATCACCAGCAGTTAATTTATCCTGATTAGAAACCGAAATAATAACTGTTTCATTGTCAGTTCCATCAATTTGCTGTTTGAATCGAACTTGTTTCAAATTAAGAACGATTTCAGTGATATCTTCAACTACTCCTTTCAAGGTAGTAAATTCATGATCAACACCTTCAATACGAATTGAAGATATAGCGTATCCTTCTAACGATGAGAGTAAAATTCTACGCAATGCATTACCTACAGTAATACCGTAACCTGGTTCAAGCGGACGAAACTCAAATTGACCTTTGCGATCGTCTGATTGAATCATAATAACCTTGTCAGGTTTTTGAAAATCTAATATAGCCATTTTTCTTCTTTTTTAATTGACTTACAAGTGCGCGGTATTTCTGGATGAAGAGTTCAGTATACCCTTTGGTTGCAACCCAATGATTTTTAATTATTATTTCGAGAATAATTCGACGATTAATTGTTCCTTAATGTTTTCAGGGATTAAATCACGAGAAGGTATACTCATGAATTTTCCTGATTTTGAACTTGCATCCCAATCCAACCAATCGTAACGTTTGTTTGTAGATGCAGTTAAAGATGCAACAATTGCTTCTAATGATTTAGATTTCTCACGAACACCAATAGAATCACCAACACGTAGCGTGTAAGAAGGAATGTTTACCACTTCTCCATTTACAACAATATGTTTGTGTGTAACCAACTGACGAGCAGCACGACGAGAAGGAGCGATACCTAAACGGTAAACAACATTGTCTAATCGTGATTCGCACAATTGAAGCAAAATTTCACCTGTAATACCAGGTTTAGCATTTGCTTTTTTGTACATGTTTTCAAATTGGCGCTCTAGAATACCATACGTGTACTTAGCTTTTTGTTTTTCAGCTAATTGGATCGCATATTCTGATTGCTTACCACCTCTTCTTTTTGACGGACCGTGTTGTCCTGGACCGTAGTTTCTTTTTTCCAGCGCTTTGTCTGGACCAAAAATAGGCTCTCTAAAACGACGAGCGATTTTGGATTTTGGACCTGTGTATCTTGCCATAATAAAAAATAAAAAAGGGGGATTATGAATTAAGGCTTTCCTTCGATAATCATTTTCCCCTTAAGATTAAAAAATACGAATTATACGCGACGTTTTTTAGGAGGTCGACATCCGTTGTGAGGAAGTGGAGTAACGTCAATGATTTCCATTACTTCAATTCCATGATTGTGGATTGCGCGAATAGCAGATTCTCTTCCTGCTCCTGGTCCTTTTACAAAAACGCGAACTCTACGTAATCCGAAGTCATGTGCTTCTTTCGATGCATCCTCAGCAGCCATTTGAGCAGCATAAGGTGTGTTCTTTTTAGAACCTCTAAAGCCCATTTTTCCAGCCGATGACCAAGATATAACTTGACCAGCGTTGTTCGTTAAAGATACAATGACATTGTTGAAGGTAGCTTGAATATGCGCTTCACCCGCTGCATCAACTTTAACGTTTTTCTTCTTCTTTTGATTTGCTTTTGCCATTTCTAACTATTATTTAGTTACTTTCTTTTTGTTAGCAACTGTTTTTCTTCTACCTTTTCTAGTACGGGAATTGTTCTTTGTACGTTGACCTCTTAATGGAAGACCCGCACGGTGACGGATACCACGTTGACAACCAATATCCATCAAACGTTTGATGTTCAATTGAATTTCTGAACGCAACTGTCCTTCTGTTTTAACTTCAGAGATAGATGTACGAATCAAAGCGATTTGATCGTCATTCCAATCTTGAACTTTCGTGTTCTCGTCAATTCCATTAGACGTTAAAATTTGTTTAGCCGTGCTACGACCAATTCCATAGATGTAAGTTAAACCAATTACACCTCTTTTGTTTTTTGGTAGATCAATACCTGCAATACGTGCCATAATTACCCTTGTCTTTGTTTTAGTTTAGGATTCTTTTTGTTAATCACGTAAACTCTTCCTTTTCTTTTAACGATTTTGCAATCTGCAGTACGTTTTTTTACTGAAGCTCTTACTTTCATATTCTTTTTATTTATCGGAATTCTTTCTTACAATTATTTGTAGCGGAAAGAAATACGTCCTTTTGTTAAGTCATACGGTGACATTTCTACTTTTACTCTATCTCCAGGCAAAATTTTGATGTAAAACATCCGCATTTTACCAGAAATATGAGCAGTAATCACATGACCGTTTTCTAATTCTACACGAAACATTGCATTTGACAATGCTTCTATGATTGTGCCATCTTGTTCTATTGATGCTTGCTTTGCCATTAGTATCCAGATGAAATTTCATTAACACCTCTTCTACCTCTCACTTTTGAACCTTCCATCAAACCATCCATATGACGATTTAGCAAATACGATTCAATTTGTTGAAGTGTATCCAATACAACAGCAACCATGATCAATAATGAAGTCCCACCAAAGAACTGCTCAAACCCAGTTGTTATTCCAAATAAAGAATAAGCAATTGAAGGAATGATTGCAATTAAAGCAAGGAACAACGACCCTGGAAATGTAATACGAGACATAATAACATCAATGTATTCAGCAGTTTCTTCACCTGGGCGAACACCTGGGATAAAACCACCAGAACGTTTTAAATCATCAGCCATTTTACGTGGATTAATCATAATCGCAGTATAAAAATAGGTAAAGATGATAATCATTAATGCAAGCAACACATTATACGTAACTCCGTGAGGGTTACCTAATGCATATTGTAAAGCTCCTGTATCTTTACTGGATGAAAACAACATTACAGGGATTGTCATAATTGCTTGAGCAAAAATGATAGGCATTACACCAGAAGCATTCACTTTTAAAGGCAAATAATTTCTAGCACCTTGTGCATCAACAGCTCGGTTACCTACAATTTTCTTAGCTGTGTTTAATGGAATTTTACGAACACCTTGAACAATCAAAATAGTACCTAAAACAATCAGCATAAACACGATGATTTCCAATACAATCTTTAAAGGGAAATCTTTGTTTGCTGCCATTTCTGCTAAGAATGAAGTAGGGAAACGAGATAGAATACCAACAGTAATCAACAATGAAATACCGTTTCCAATTCCTTTATCTGTGATACGCTCACCTAACCATACTGCAAACATAGCTCCAGCAACCATACACGCAACAGCAGTAGTCCACCACATTGTGGTTAACTGAGCTGGTAACGCCCCTGGAATACTTGAGGCATAAAGAGAAATATAGCTAGGAGCCTGAACAGCACAAATCAAAATAGTTAGCACACGCGTATACATATCAATACGCTTTTTCCCAGACTCGCCTTCATTTTGAAGTTTTTGAACCGATGGAACAGCCATACCCATCAACTGCATAATGATTGATGCACTGATGTAAGGCATAATACCCAAAGCCATGAAAGACACATTGGTAAAACCACCACCAGAAAACATTGTTAACAATGATTCTAATGCATTACCCGCATCTTTGTTGCTTGCGTTTGCTAAAACTGCTTCCGAGTTAACACCCGGCAGCATAATAAACGATCCAATACGGTAAATCAAAACAAAGAAAAGGGTATAAATAATCCGTTCTCTAAGTTCTTTTACCTTCCAGATGTTTTTGATATTTTGAATAAACCGTTTCATAAAATGTCGGCAAAGTTAATTATAATTCTGAAATTGTACCACCTTGAGCTTCAATTCCTGCTTTTGCAGTAGAAGAAAACTTGTGCGCACTAACATTTACTTTAGATTTTAATTCTCCACGACCAAGAACTTTAACTAGGTCATTGCGAGAAATCAATCCATTATCACGTAGTACATCAAGGGTAATATCAGTAATATTTTTGCGTTCAACCAAAGATTGAATAGCATCTAAATTAATTGCCTTATATTCTACTCTGTTAATATTTTTGAATCCGAATTTAGGTACACGACGTTGCAATGGCATCTGACCACCTTCAAATCCTACTTTTTTGGAATAACCGGAACGAGATTTAGCTCCTTTATGACCACGAGTAGCAGTGCCACCACCACCAGAACCATGACCTCTTGCGATTCTAACATCAGCATGAACTGAACCTTTAGCCGGTTTTAAATTATTTAAATTCATCGTACTTCGATTTATATTATTCTACAACTTGAACTAAGTGTTTTACCTTAGCGATCATTCCAAGTATTTGACGCGTCGCCTCTTTTTCAATTACCTGCTTTAAGCGGCTAACTCCTAAAGCTTTAATAGTAGCTTTTTGGCGAGCCGGGCGCTTGATTGCGCTACGAACTTGTTTTATTTTAATTGTTGCCATTCTACTTATTAATTAACCGTTAAACACTTTATCCATACT
>JBDHXR010000107.1:0-8621 GCA_039810825.1 Fluviicola sp. | reverse complement strand
TAGAAATCTGTATGCAGTGGACGCAATATATCAACTTGAGCTCTAGCGCCTAGACTCCACTTGTCATTAAAATTAAAATAATAATTAAGTCCCATTTTCATTGTAAGTGAATTGGAATGCTCCACCTTACCTGTGTACGTTCCTTGACGAGTAAGCTGTTGATGAGTAGTAACCTCCTCTTTTCCATGAGAAAAAATCTGAACTCCTGGAACAAAAGCAAAAGAGATTTCTGATTTATGAAGTGAGAAACCAAACTGTAGTGGCAAATCAAATGAGTACATTTGTTTTAGAGTTACTGTCCGTTGAATTTCTTGTGCAAAATTTGTCTCTCTGTATTGAAGTCCACCAAAATCTTCAATCCGTAACTGCCCACCTAATCCAACAATGGTGTTATTCAATTTCCATTTATATCCGCCACCAATTACACCACCAATAGCCACATTACGTTTTGAGGTAGTAGAAATATATGGCGATTGACCAATAGACGGACCAATTTCCAAATACCAATTGCCTTTTCTTTCTGGCGCAACAGAACTAGGGATATTCTGGATAGATTGCATAGCTAATGTTTCAAATCTAGGCTCCAAGGTAACGTCATTTGAAGGTATAGAAATATGCGTGTCATTATTGATAAACTCATTTGACACTTTATTTGTTCTATCATCGGCAATAAAGTGAGTTTGTTGCTTGTATGCTAAGTGTTGTTGTTTGGTATAGACCTTTTTCTGTGCAACTGAACTATTGGATCTTCTCTCTTGATTAGATGCTGAAATTTCTTTAGTATATACTAAATTTCCGTTCGTCTTTTCAAGCGAAATAGCTGATTGATGTATACTAGATATGCTCGTGTTTGAAAGTGGAAAAACAAGAAGTGCCACCAAAACAATTGAGGCAACCGAGAAGAGCATCCAAAAAGGGAAAACAACACGTTCTTTTTTTGGAAGCAATTGCTCCATTTCAGCCCAATAAGCCGGTACAAAAAGTTTTTCAACCGATTCTGCAGCATGTGCATCTCGAAATAATTGATCCAACTCCTGATCACTGATATTTTTTTCACTGTACTTCATACCACAAATCGTTTACTTCCAGAGGTTTCACACATTTCCAATCGACTTCTTAGCAGTTTTCTGGCAGTAGAAAGGTGCCATTTGGAAGTGCCTTCACTTATTTCTAATAATTCACCAATTTCTTTATGATTATATCCATCTATAACATACAATGTGAATACTTGTGCTGAAATTGGAGGAATCGTTTTTAACAGTTCTAATATCTCTTTATACGTCAGCTCAACAACAGCATCGTTTTCAATGGATTGAGTTGCATTCTCCAATTCTCTCTCAGTGTCTTTACTTATAATCGTTTGTTGATGATTTTTATTGGTTCTATACTCATCAATCAAGGTATTTACAAAAATTCGTTTGGCCCAAGCTAAAAAATTTAGACTATCAAAATCTACTTGTTTTAATCCGTTCAACACTTTTAGAAAACCTGTATTTAGAGCATGTCTTGCATCTTCATGGTTGGAATGATATTGCATACATAATCTGATAAATTGTCGATAACACAATTCATAGAGTTCTTGTTGAGATCTTCTATCATTCTCTAAGCAACCTTCCAATATTTGTTTCCGAACTTGCACTATATAATTTTCATATGCTATACTAAGTAACGGAATAAAATTAATTTTGGTTGGTAATAAGATAAAAAATGTTGATTTTAAATGTAATACGCCATGCCGATGCTGTTCAAAACTCTATTTCGGGTAAAGATTTTGAACGGCAATTAAGCTCTTTCGGTATTCAACAAGCTCAGCAATTGGGTAAATTTATAGCTGAGAACAAGTTCAATCTTGGAACAGTTTATTGCTCTTCGGCTCATCGAACAAAACACACTTTTGAACTTATTTCAAACGAACAAAAAATACCGATTCCGTGTACTTTTATAGAATCAATATATGAAGTATCATTAAACGAATTGATTGAGTTTCTTTCAAAAATCAAAGAAACAACGAGTGAAGTTACGATTATTGGACACAATTCAGGTGTTTCGAACCTCGTTTCTCACTTGTGCGGAGAATATATTTTTCTCAACCCGGCCAATTTTGTCCGTATAGAACTCTCAATCACAAGCTGGGACATGCTTATTCCTGGAATTGGAAAATGCAAATTTCATTTTGAACCCTAATCTAGTTCCACTTCCAGTTCATTTGAAATAAAATAAACGAAAAAATATCGGTAATTTCTTGAATAGAGGCATAAGTAGATTTTCCTGCTCCATGTCCTGCATTTCTATCTATACGAATCAGAATGGGAGCTGGTCCGGCTTGAGCTTCTTGCAATGTGGCCGCAAATTTGAAACTATGCGCTGGCACAACACGATCGTCATGATCGCCAGTTGTAATAAGTGTAGCTGGGTATGAAACACCTTTTTTTATTGCGTGTAACGGAGAATATTTTTTCAAGTATTCAAACATTTCCATTGATTCCTCTGCTGTGCCATAATCATACGCCCAACCAGCACCGGCTGTAAACTTATTATAGCGCAACATATCCAAAACCCCAACCTGTGGAATCGCCACTTTAAACAAATCAGGACGTTGTGTAAGACAAGCCCCAACTAATAAACCTCCATTTGAACCTCCTCTAATAGCAATTTTTTCGGATGATGTGTATTCTTTGTTTATTAAGTATTCTGCCGCTGCTATAAAATCATCAAACACATTTTGCTTCTGCATTTTGGTACCTGCATCATGCCATTGTTTTCCGTATTCACCCCCTCCGCGAATATTTGCAACAGCATACACGCCGCCCATTTCCAACCAAGCAGCTGTGGTTACACTAAAAGATGGAGTTAACGATATATTAAAACCTCCATAACCATATAATAGTGTTGGATTCATACCATTCATCTCAATTCCTTTTTTATACGTAATTACCATCGGGATCTTTGTGCCGTCTTTTGAAGGGTAAAATACTTGTTTTGATTCATACAAATCAGGATTGAAATTAATTTTTGGCTGTTTATATAAAGTAGATTCATCTGTTAATATCGTGTATTTGTATATTGTTGAAGGCGTAGTGTAGTTACTAAATGAATAATACAACACTGTATCTTCATCTTCGCCAGAAAACCCGCCAACAGAACCTACACCCGGGAGTTTAATTTCCCTAACTTTTAGCCCGTTTAGAGCATACTGATACACATGAGAAACAGCATCTTTCATGTAATGAGCAAATAACCAACGACCTCCAGTAGAAACATTTAAAACATTACTGCTTTCAGGAATTACTTCTTTCCAATTTTCTATTTGTGGTGTTTCTGCATTTACATTTAAGACACGCATATTTGGCGCATTAAAATTCGTATGGATAAAAAACACGCCTGCTGTGTAATAGAAAAATGAAACATCAATATCAAATCCCTTATTCACTTGTGTAATCGTATTCTTTTCTAAATTCATTACATAAAGCTCATTACCAGATGTTGAATTTGCAGTTGAAATCACTAAAAATCGCTTATCCTCAGTTACGGTTCCACCCACGTATCTACGCTTAAAGTCACCACCAAAAACCAACTCATCTGTACTTTGTGGTGTATTCAATTTGTGGTAATACAACTTATGCTGATCTGTTTTTGCAGAAAGTTCACTTCCATTTGGTTTATCATAACTGGAATAGTAGAACCCTTCGTTTCCTCTCCAAGAAATACCACTAAACTTTACATCCACAATTACATCTCCAACTTGCTTCTTGGTTTTTGCTTCCCATACAGTAACTTTTCGCCAATCACTTCCTCCTTCAGACACTGAAAAGGCAACCAATGAGCCATCTTTTGTGAAGCTTACTTCTCCAAGAGACGTTGTGCCATCCTTTGAAAAGGAATTTGGATCAAGAAAAACTTCTTCTACTCCACCCTTATTCATTCTGTATAAAATACTTTGATTCTGCAATCCATCGTTTTTATAGTAATATGTATAATCACCATGCACAACAGGGCTTGATATTCGTTCGTAATTCCAAAGTTTGGTTATTAGATTTTCAATGTTTTTTCGAAAAGGAATCTTCTGAAGGTAATTAGCAGTATAGGCATTTTCTTCATTAATCCATTTGTCTGTTTCTTCCGAACGATCATCTTCCAACCATCTATATGGGTCATTCACCTTTATTCCATGATACGAATCTACCGAATCAACTTTATTTGTTTTAGGGAAACTTGTTGGAGTTGAATTATTTTGAGAAAAGCTATTTTGACAGAAAAATGCACTTAACCCGAAAGCTATCATCAATTTCATTTTGAAAAATTTTGTTTAATGTAAGAAAAAGATTTTAATTACAGAGAGTCTTTCTATCATTCAAAAAAAAAAGAAAATGTTTTTTTTAACTTTTTTGTGATTTTATTGTTATTTTGTGAAGCAAAAAAATTGATGAAATTCCTAAAAATTATTCTCATTGCTCTATTAACTATCGTTGGTTCACTGTCCGTTTTCATGACAACTTCTGTTATATTCGATCTATTTGGAATTAGAAAACTAGAAGGAAACTTTGTGCTGATTGTAGTTTATGCCAATTTCATTTGCGGATTAATATACCTCTATGCAGCAACAACAATTTGGAATCATGTTGGAAAAAGTGTTATCAGTTTATTCATTGCCAGCCTTATACTAACATTTACATTTATCTGGTTTAACAATTATATTGAAAAAGGGGGTATTCATGAACAAAAAACTGTTTATGCAATGACCTTTAGAACTATTTTCACTTTTGCACTTTTTGTAATTTCTACCATTTTATATTTACTTGAAAGGAAGAAAGTAAGTAGTGCACTCTAGAGTTTTTGTATTTTTACAGTTTAGAATTACTTTACTAGCACTGGAGAGGTAGAAAAAAACAAATGACAACAATATCTTTTGAAAAGAAGCAAAAACGCGTAGCATACTGGCTATTGATAGGTGTTTTTATGATTTTTATCCAAATCATTTTAGGTGGAATTACAAGACTAACTGGGTCTGGTTTGTCAATTACAGAATGGAATCCAATTATGGGAGCAATTCCACCATTGAATGAAACAGAATGGCAACTTGCTTTTGAAAAGTATAAGGGAATCGCTCAGTTCAAAAAACTAAATACTGGGTTTACCCTAGAAGATTTTAAATCAATCTTTTTTTGGGAGTGGTTTCACCGCTTGTGGGCAAGAAGTTTAGGTGTTGTATTTGCAATACATTTTATTTATTTCATTATAAAAAAATATTTTACCAAAAACATGATTATGCCTTTGGTTGTACTTTTTATTTTGGGTGGAGCACAAGGGTTTGTTGGTTGGATAATGGTTCAATCGGGGTTAAACGATACAGATATTTACGTTAGTCACATACGTCTTTCAATACATTTCTTAGCCGCAATCGTATTATTGGTGTACACTTTTTGGTTTTCTCTAAAGCTATTGATTCCAAAAAATCAACTTATAGGCGCGAAAAATCACAATACATTTATATTATTTAGCATCATTATTTTATCTGTTCAATTGTTATATGGCGGATTTATGGCTGGGTTAAAAGCAGCAATTTATGCTCCAACATGGCCATTGATACATGGGCAATTTATCCCAGATACACTTTCTACAAAAAGTTTTGTTGACGAACCGCTAAATGTACATTTTATTCATCGAACACTTGCTTATATTTTGTTTATTCTAATAGTTTGGGGCTATTTCAAAATACGGAAGCTAGCTAAAGAGCAAAACGCTCAATTATTAGGTAAAACGGCACTATTACCCGCAATATTTGTGTTTATTCAAGTTCTTTTAGGAATTTTCACAGTGCTTCAGTCTCTGAAAGCTCCAATTGGAAAATTTGGAACTTTTGGTACACTGGCTGAATTGCATCAAATAGTTGCTATCTTGCTTTTACTGTCTTTGGTTTTTCAATATTACCTCATCAATAGAGAAATTCCACAATAATTACCCTTCAAAAATACGTAAATCATGATGGAGTGCTCAATAAATTTAAAAGTGATTTATTATATTTATTTTAGAACGCTTTTGTATATTCTATCTTGATTTTTTTCAGGGAGTATCGAAAGTGTTTTTAAGAGAATATTGGTATTAACTCTGTAGATAATTTTTGGCTTTTTTACATTTAACGCTTTATAAATTACTTTCGCTAAAATCATAGCATCTTTAGCATTTTTCGCACCTTGTTCAGCCATTTTTAAGCCCTTTTTTAGATTCTCCTTAAATAAGGTACTATTATGAATTGCATTTTCGATTATTTGAGTCGCTTTTCCATGCATATTCGACTTGAAAGCCCCAGGTCTTATTGTGATAACAGGAATATCTAAGAAACTCAACTCTCTGCGTAGTGCATTTGAATATACTTCAACAGCATGTTTGGTTAGATAGTAAAACGCGCTAAAAGGAGCTGGACTCAACACACCTGTTTCACTTGACACATTAACAATTCGACCTTTCCCTTCAACGATTAATTGAAAAAACACTTGATTTACCTGATACATACCTAAGAAATTAATATCCAGCATTTTTTTCATTGTATCTACAGGCAACTCAATCACAGAACCCATTTCTAGAATGCCGGCAAAATTCACCACTGCATCCAATTTTTTTGTTCTCTTACTAACTTCTTGGAATGCAGCTTGAATGCTTTCAGAATTGGCAACATCGCAAACTATTGGGATAATAGACTCTTCGATTATATTGGATGATTTGTTAGGAATGACATCAAGTGCAAAAACTGTCCATTCATTTTGAGCCAACATTTCAACAAGTGAGCGCCCTAACCCACCAGAAGCGCCAGTAACAACAGCAAATTTCATGTTCATCAAATTTTCATTTCCCACTTTGGTAAGACGCATCTTATTCCGTTAGGATCACCCATCAACGTTGCACATGTGTTGCAATGATCGCAACCATTCACATAGTTCTCACGATACGCATCAATGTGATTAATCAACTCAGGATCTCTCATCAATGGCCTTCCGGATTGAATAAAATCGAAGCCTAAATTCATTACTTCAGCTAAACTTTCTGGTTCAGAAGCTCCACCAACATATATTAAATTTCCTTTTACACGCTCTCTAACTTTTTTAGCAGCATCTAGTAAATAAAGTTCGTGATAAGGGTAATTTCTAAAAAAAGAACTTCCCATCATTTTCATCCCTATTTTTAACATCGTGCTTTTTTCATATTTCACTAACCCTTCTAACAGTGAATCTCCGTGAAACAACAACATTGGATTTTGACTACTTGTACCAGCACTCAGAATTATTCCGTCAATACCGTGTTGGTCTAACAATGATGCCACTCCAATACCATCATCTAGACTAATTCCACCTTTAACATCATCATACATGGTAATTTTTCCGAGTATTGGAAAATCTTCACCAACAGCTTTTCTTATCCCTTCGAGAACCATGATTGGGAAGCGCATTCTATTTTCTAAAGATCCTCCGAAATTATCGGTTCTCTTGTTGGTTAGTGGGCTGATAAATTGACTTAATAAATAACCATGACCAAAATGAATTTCAACCGCATCAAACCCTGAATTTTTCATAATTAATGCCGTATTTGAATACTTTTGAATCACTTCATTCATTGTCTTAGCATTCATCATTTCAGTATAAAACAATCCATAAGGAACACCTGAAAGATTAAAAAATCTTGAAGGTCCGATAGGTCTTTTTCTTTCCAAAGCTGTATTTCTACTGAACCCCCCGCAGTGTGCAATTTGTCCTGATAACTTTGAGCCATATTTATGAACAGTATCTGCTAACAAGGATAATTGAGGTATTATTTCTTCTCGTACATACATGTAATGAGATTGCATCCTGCCATCTGCTTCCGGTGCGCAATAAGCCAAGGTAGTCATCCCTACTCCACCTTTTGCAAAAGATTCATGAAAATCAATACACTTCTGATTGATATTAAAATTATCATCCAACATGGACTCAAACGTAGCAGCCTTTATCAACCGATTTTTAAGTGTTAAGCCATTTATCTTAGCAGTAGAGAGTAGCTTCTCTAACCCTTCCTTCGTATTATTAGAGTCCATCGAATTAATAGTTAAAAGAACAAATTTAGGATTAATATCCGTTTTTAACGGTTAGCAACGACTAATTATTAACATTCGTATTTTTAATCGGAAATTTCATTATATTATTAGAAAAAGAAGTGTCGTTTCCTCCTTTTTGACTTGAACACCTCTCCTCACACACCCCAATAAAAAAAGCTGCCCTTTTCAGACAGCTTTTTTGTGGTACCTCCAGGAATCGAACCAGGGACACAAGGATTTTCAGTCCTTTGCTCTACCAACTGAGCTAAGGTACCAGCCTCAATTGTGGGTGCAAAGATAATAATAGAATTATTACAACCAAAAAAAAGTGATTTTTTTTTCAAATCAAATGTATCTTTGCAATCATGTCGAATGAAAATAAAGTAATTGTTATTGATGCTGGGAACACCCGCATTAAAGTTGCTATCTTTCGAAATAAAGAATTACTTGAATATAAAGCGTTCAGTAACAGTCAATTCGATAAACTTCAAAATTATATTCTGAAATACAAACCGTACGAAGGCATCATAAGTTCAGTACTTACAGATAAAAAAACAAC
>JBDHXR010000106.1:0-8776 GCA_039810825.1 Fluviicola sp. | reverse complement strand
TTCTTTAAACCATCCTGAATACATAACGTAGTTGTTTGCTATGCGTTGCACTTCCCCTTGAAACAATTCTGGTGACAAAGATTTTACTTTTTTTGCTGGAATACCTGCATAAACACTCCAAGCCTCTACCCTTGTGTTTTCTAATAAAACTGCTCCTGCTGCAATAATGCAATTCGATTCAATATAACAATTATCCATTACTATTGCCCCCATACCAATTAAGACGTTGTCTTCAACAGTGCATCCATGAACCAATGCATTATGCCCAATAGAAACATTGTTGCCCAAAATAGTTTTTGTTTTTTCATACGTACAATGAATCACCGCGCCATCTTGTACATTTACCTGATTTCCCATTCGTATGGAATTTACATCTCCACGCACAACAGCATTAAACCACACAGAACATCTATCTCCCATAACTACATCTCCAACTACAGTAGCATTCTCAACTAAGTAAACATCTTCGCCAAATTGAGGTGCAAATCCTCTACACGATTTTATTAAGGCCATCTATTTTCAAATTTTCAATCAGTGAAATTAGCGATACAATTTCAAATATTTAGAAAAATCTCAAATCTTCCTTTTATTAACTTACTTTAAAGTTTATTATCCTTCTAATAGTACTAATCATATCAATGTTTACTTATCTTTGTATAATACAAAAATGATAATTATTAAAAATTCAAAGAAATGAGCATAGTAGGTAAAAAATTTCCATCAATCCCAGTAAATGCTATTGATGCAACTGGTGCAACCGTAAAAATAGACATACTTGAAAAAGCGGTTAACAATAAAAAGAAAATTGTTTTGTTTTGGTATCCTAAAGACTTTACGTTTGTGTGTCCAACAGAGATTCATGCTTTTCAAGAAGCTGCAGCAGAATTTGCAAAAAGAAACACATTGGTAATTGGAGCATCTTGCGATACTGCAGAAGTTCATTTTGCATGGTTAACAACACCAAAAAACAGAGGTGGAATTGAAGGTGTTAAATTTCCTTTACTTGCTGATTCAACACGTGTTTTAGCTGATGAATTAGGTATTTTGGATTTTGATCCGTACGACGAAGAACCGGAAGGTGACAATGTTCCTTACCGTGCTACGTATTTAATTGATGAAGATGGAACAGTATTTCATGAATCAATTAACCACATGCCTCTTGGTAGAAATGTAAATGAATACTTGAGATTGGTCGATGCATATACGCACGTTCAACAACATGGTGAGGTTTGTCCTGCAAATTGGCAAGAAGGCAAAGAAGCCATGAAAGCTGATAGCAAAAGTACTGCTGAGTACCTAAGCAAACATTAATTCACGAAATGGTATACACCTTGGAGTACCTGATGATGCTCCAAGGTTTTTTATTTCTAAAAAAATCAAAAATTCATCCTATAACATTGTGAAGAAGATTAAATGTGGGATTAACTTTAAAAATGATATTGTTTGCAAATAACTTAGAACGAATTTAGCAATTGTAGAAAATTAAATTCAGCTTCTTTTTGGTGGATAATCTTAAGCTTATCCACCATCTACCATGGTAACTAATTTCAACCTAAAAACACCTAACTCATTCAATATTTCTGACCACCCTTTACTCACATTTTCATAGCAAAAATAAATTTCAACTTTCACACACTACAGCTAAAAACACGTATTATTGAAAACTCACAAATAATCATTATTTTGGCTAAAGAATCTGTATAAATAAATTCTGTGAAATCAATTCTCTTAATTGAAGATGATGCAACTTTGAGTCGCAATATCAGTGATATGCTGCTAGAAGAAAACATGCATGTAGAATTTGCATTTGATGGCAATATCGCTGAAAAAATCTTGAAAAAATCCTCTTTCGATTGCATCATTCTTGACATTAATCTCCCAGGGAAAAATGGATTGGAAATTTGCAAAAACTTTCGCTCTTACAATTCACACACTCCAGTGATTATGCTAACAGCCTTTGATGATTTGGAAGATAAAATTCAAGGGTTTGATTCCGGAGCAGATGACTATTTGACTAAACCTTTCTACATGCGTGAATTGCTTATACGCATTCATGCCTTGGTTAAAAGAAGTGAATCAAAAAACTCGAATGAAAATCAAAAACAATCTGTCTATATTGCAGATGATGTGATTATGAATGACAGCATTAAAAAGGTTACACGTCAAGGAACTGAAATTCAACTTACTCCTAGAGAATATCAAATTTTACTGAAACTCATTGAAAATAAGGGTGAATTGGTTTCAAAACAAACATTAATTCAAGAAATTTGGGGAAATATTGTAGATGCCAACACAAATACCATTGAAGTGTATATAAATTTTTTACGAACTAAAATAGATAAGCCATTTTCGAAAAACTCAATTAAAACAAAAGTTGGATATGGCTATTACTTTGAACCATGAGTATTCGTAGAAAAATATTGTTGTACTTTTCTGTTTCAATTTGTTTCATTATTGGACTTTCATTCCTTGTAATCTATTATTTGTCTGCCGAATACCGTGAAGAGAACTTTCAACTCAGACAAAAGGAAAAAATATCAACCATTCTTGAAGTATTGGCTGATGTAAAATATACCGAAGACGAATTAATCAATACGCTTGATAATATTTCAATTCAAGAACTAACAAATGATAAACTGCTGTTATTCAATTCGCAAAAGAAACTTATCTATTCAAATTTATTAGATGAAAAAATCAATTATTCAAAAACATTGTTGAAACACCTAAATTCAAATAATAAATGGATAGAAGAAAGAGATGGGACAAAAGATGTCTTAGGAATATACATACAAAAAAAAGGAAATTCATATTACGGAATAAGCATTGCCTACGATGATTTTGGCTATTCTAAACTCCACTTTTTAGGATTTACGCTATTTCTTACTTTCGTGATTATTACTGCTGTCATTGTATTAGTATCTTTCTACATATCAAAGAAAATTACTGCTCCACTTTACGAGCTTACTGAAAAAATTAGTACCTATAATCCATCAGAACATTTTGATGAAATTCAAGTGCCTGTATCTAACGATGAAACCACCATTTTAGCAAAAGCTTTTAACACGCAGTTGCAAAAAATCAATGAATTATTTTCGTTTCAAAACCACACAATTCACCACATATCTCATGAGTTAAAAACTCCTATTGCAATTTTAGTATCAAACTTTGAGCGAATGGAAAAGGAGACAGATCTAACTCAACTCAAAGAATTACTCATAAAACAAAAAGAAGACACAAAAGCTCTAAGTGAAATCATTTCTTCACTCCTTGAAATTGCAAAATTAGATGCCGGACAAACCAATATGTACAAGCATTTTAGAATTGATGAATTATTGTTTGACACAGTAGAAGAAATAAAACATATTTATTCTGATGCTAGAATTACTATTAATTATGATGAACCAGTAGATGATTCTAAACTCTTGTTTTTTGGCAGTCAACGGTTAATAAAATCCGCCTTAGCGAACTTAGTAGAAAATGGCATTCAATACAGCAATGATCATGCAATATCTGTAACTATTTGCACCAACAACAAGCACCTGGAATTATCCTTTATAAATAACGGTCAAACCTTATCAATAACTGAACAAAAATTCCTTTTTGAACATTTTTTTCGGGGAAATAACAGTCATGGAAAAAAAGGCTTTGGACTGGGATTGATTTTTGTCAAAAAAATTCTTTTACTTCACAACGGAAGTATTCACTATTCTTCATGCAGTGAACTAATTAATTGTTTTAGCATAAAGTTTTAGGTGAAGTAAATGTGTTAAGTACCAAGCTTTGAATCAATTTATTCTTTTACCAAAACTCGCATTGTTGTTAAGCTAAATTTTATCTGTTTTAAGCGTATTTTAAGGTCATCGATTGTTCCTTTGAATTTTCAAATAAATTATGAAAAATCGCATTGGAATCGGTTGCATTATTTTTTTTATTTGCACGCATGTACTGGGGCAAGACACACTTAGAATAAACATTCAGCAAGCCGATAGTATTTTCATTTCATCAAATTTTCAACTACTAGCAGCGTCAATGAATGTGTCTGCGCAAAAAGCTCAAATTATTCAATCCAAATTGTATCCCAATCCAATTTTTACGGCAGATGTAAACCTTTATGATCCGTCATCAAACAAAGTGTTTCATGTAGGAAATACCGGACAAAAAGTTTTTCAATTGGAGCAACTCATCGTTTTGGGTGGAAAAAGAAAAGCAGAAATTGAGTTGGCAAAATCTAATGCAGCAGCATCAGAAATAGAGTTTCAACAATTGATTCGTCAATTGAAGTTTCAATTACACAATACGCTGCACACAATTGGTCAACAAAAATATCTTCTCAATAAATACACCAATCAATTATACTTTCTCGACACGCTACTAAGTGCTTACGAAGTACAGGTAAATAAAGGAAATATTCCTTTAAAAGAATTGATAAGATTGAAAGGTGCCTACATTCAGCTATACAATGATCGCGCTGAAATGTATCAAAATTTCTTAACAAGCACTTCTACACTGCAAACCCTTCTGCAAACTGATAAAATTGTTCTTCCTATAAACACCGACTTTCAAATAGACCGATTTAATACAATGATTGGAATTGGAGAATTGAAAGAATTAGCATCAACAAATTATCCCGGAATTCAATTACTGAACCAACAAATTGTTTCAGCTAATCAAAATTTAGCATTGCAGAAAAAATCAGCTATACCAGACCTTAATTTGTTTTTTTCATACGATCAACGAGGCGGAGCATTTAACAACCAAATAAATTCAGGCATTGCCATTCCTCTTCCTCTTTGGAATAGAAATCAAGGATCAATCAAAGCTTCAAAATTTGAAATTGAAGAATTGAGTTATTTAAAACAAGCGAAAGAAACAGAACTGGCTAGCGCAATAACCAATTACTACTCCCTCTTAAAGCAAACTGTAGAAGAATACCAAAAAGCTATGAAATTATACAACGATGGTTTTGAAATAACAGTGCTAGGAATGAACAAAAATTTTCAAAAAAGAAATATCTCAATCATAGAGTTTATGGATTTTTTTGAATCATACAACAATGTGCTTGCAGAATTATACAGAATAAAAACCCAAATCATTCTGTCTGCAGAGCAAATTAATTTATTAACCGGAAAAGATATTTATTAATATGAAAGCAATCATCCGAATATGTATAGCAATTTCGCCCGTATTTTGTTTCGTTTCATGTACTAGTAACAGCATTGAAGAAGCAGATACCGCTTTTACAATGAGCGAAACTATGATTCATAAGTGTAAATTTCAAAAAGTAGATACAAGCACAGTGCAAAACAGCATCAGATTGTTTGGCAAAATAGAGGCCGATAACAATAAAATGGCTCAAATTTACCCAATTATGAGCGGTGTTGTAACTTCAATAAAAGTTGGTTTAGGCGATTATGTTAAACAAGGACAAATCCTTGCCACTATCCAAAGCATAGAAATTGCTGGTTTTCAAAAAGAATACCTTGACGCAGTTAACAATGTAGCTCAAGCAGAAAAAAACTTATCCGTTACAAATGATTTATTTGAAGGTAAAATTAATTCAGAAAAAGATGTTTTTGATGCAAGAAAGGAACTGGAAATAGCAAAAGCAGAGATGAAGAGAATCCAAGAAATTTACCATATCTACAAAATAAAATCTGGTTCTGTTTACAATGTTATGGCACCAATGAGCGGATTTATCATTACAAAAAATATATTTCAAAATGAACAACTGAGATCTACCGATCCAGATGCTCTATTCACAATTGCTGAAACGAAGGAAATATGGGCTGTGGCTAACGTAAATGAAATGGATATTTCGAAAATTAAAGAAGGTTATAATGCTACCGTGAAAACATTAGCTTTTCCAGATTTTCCATTTCAATCAACAATTCAGAAAATATACAACGTCATTGATGCGCAAACTAAATCAATGAAAATTAGAATTGCATTGAGAAACGAAGATTTTAAACTAAAGCCTGAAATGAACTGTACTGTTGAAGTTCATTATGCAGAAAATAAGCAAATGATAAAAATTCCATCATCTGCCATCATCTTTGATAAAAACAAATATTGGGTTATGGTTTTTCACAACAAGCACAATGTAGAAACAAGAGAAGTAAATGTTTATTTACAAATTGGTGAAACATCATACATCCAAAAAGGATTAAAAAGAGGTGAAAACATTATCTCTAAAAATGGACTTCTTATCTATGATGCAATAAACGATTAATCGCTTGAATTATGAATAATTTTATTAAAGGCATTATTTCTTTTTCTCTTAAAAACAAGTTTTTTACTTTTTTTTGGGTTGGATTATTGATAATAGCAGGCATTATTAGCTATATCCGTATTCCAATTGAGGCGTTTCCAGATGTTACCAACACACAAATCATCATCGTTTCTGAATGGAATGGCCGAAGTGCAGAAGAAGTAGAACGTTTTGTAACTACTCCTATCGAAATTGCTATGAATAGCGTACAAAAAAAAATAAAAGTACGCAGCATTACCATGTTTGGACTTTCGGTGATTAAAGTGATTTTTGATGACGATGTGGAAGATTTCTTTGCCAGACAGCAAGTAAACAATCAATTAAAAAATGTGCAGTTGCCAGATGGTGTAGATGCAGATGTGCAGCCACCTTACGGACCTACAGGTGAAATTTTCAGATATACGCTTTCTAGTAAAGATCGAGATTCTAGAGAGTTGCTAACCATACAAAATTGGACAATTGATCGTGAATTAAGAAGTGTACCCGGAGTAGCAGACGTAGTTGCATTTGGTGGTCAGGAAAAAATTTATGAAATATCTGTTGACCCCGTCAAATTGCAACAATACAACTTAACGCCATTAGAATTGTATGAAGCTGTTAGCAAATCCAATCTGAATGTTGGTGGTGATGTAATTGAAAAAAATAGTCAAGCGTATGTTGTACGTGGCATTGGTTTATTGGATTCTAAATCTGATATAGAAAACACAATTGTAGATATTTTTAATGAAAATCCATTGTTGGTGAAGAATGTTGCAACTGTAAATGAATCAAGTGCACCTAGAGTTGGGCAGGTTGGTCTTGACAAAAACGATGATGCTGTTGAAGGGATTGTTGTGATGCGCAAAGGAGAAAATCCAAGTAATGTTTTAGCCAGTGTAAAAGAAAAAATTGATGAGTTAAACTCGTCAACTCTACCTAAAGATGTCAAAATGGTTACATTTTATGACCGTGACAACCTCATGAAATACTGTACAGATACAGTAATGCATAATTTATTGGAAGGTATTGTGTTGGTAACTGTGATCGTCTTTTTGTTTATGGCAGACTGGAGAACAACCTTTGTGGTTGCAATCATCATCCCACTTTCTCTCTTGTTTGCTTTTTTCATGCTAAATCTAAAAGGAATGAGTGCCAATTTATTGTCCTTAGGTGCTATCGATTTTGGAATTATCATAGATGGTGCGGTTGTAATGGTAGAAGGAATTTTTGTCGCTTTAGATCATAAATCACAGCAAATAGGTAGAGACCGCTTCAATAAATTAGCAAAAATGGGCTTAATAAGAGATACGGGCGTTCAAATGGGGAAAGCAATTTTCTTTTCGAAGTTAATAATCATTTCGGCCTTATTACCCATTTTTTCATTTGAGAAAGTAGAAGGCAAAATGTTTTCTCCGCTTGCTTGGACACTTGGCTTTGCTTTACTCGGTGCACTGTTGTTTACATTGACTTTGGTTCCAGTACTTAGCTCAATTCTCCTCAAGAAAAATGTGGTCGAAAAGCATAACTTCTTTACTCGTTTAGTTCATAAAAATGTAATGTGTGCGTTTAACTGGACCTTTGCTCGAAAAAAGCTAACCATTCTGATTTCAGGTTTCATCTTTTTAGCAACATTGTTTTCTACGCGTTGGCTTGGTACAGAATTTTTACCACAATTAAACGAAGGTGCTTTGTGGGTTGAGGCAAAAATGCCTATGAGCTATTCTTTACCAAAAACAGTTGAAATGGTGCATACTTTGCGCAATGTTATCAACGAATTTCCTGAAGTTAACGGTGTTTTGTCTCAAACCGGGAGAAGCAATGATGGAACAGATCCAAGTGGCTTTTATTATGTGCAAATGCAAGTGAATTTGAAGCCAAAAGAAGATTGGAAAAGAAAAATTAGTCTGGATGACTTGGTGGAAGAAATGGATAAAAAACTAAAGAAATATCAAGGAATCAATTACAATTACTCGCAACCCATCATAGACAATGTGGCTGAAGCAGTTGCCGGCATGAACGCTTCGAATGCAATAAAAATCTACGGGGATGATTTAACAAAATTGGACGGTCTGGCAAACCAAGTATTAGCACAAATAAAAGACGTAAGAGGAATCAAAGATGTTGGAATTCTCAGAAATGTTGGTCAACCAGAAATGAGTGTTGTGCTTGATGAAGAAAAAATGGCTATTTATGGCGTAACAAAATCTGAAGCACAAGCTGTAATAGAAATGGCAATTGGTGGTAAAACAGCAACACAGAAGTTTGAAGGGGAAAAGAAATTTGACATCCGAATTCGGTATGAAAAGGAGTTTAGAAAAAACGAAGACGATATTTTGATGTTGATGATTCCCACGATAAACGGAAATCGAATTCCCTTGAAAGAAGTTGCAAGTGTAAGAGAGATAACTGGACCGGCATTTATTTACCGTGACAATACTAAAAGATTCATTGGTGTGAAGTTTTCTGTTCGTGAACGAGATTTGGGAAGCACCATTGCCGAGGCACAGAAAAAAGTAAATTCTCACATTC
>JBDHXR010000105.1:0-8976 GCA_039810825.1 Fluviicola sp. | reverse complement strand
GTAACATTTGGAAGCTCAATGTAAGAAGGAGTAGAAGCATTAAAATCGAATGTGATTAAACTTGGTTGTGGTTGCATCCATGTTCCATTGTAGTTGTATGAAGTTGTATCTCCGGGTGTCCATCTGAAAAATTCATTTGTATTTGTGGGGATATGTGGGTTTGATTGATATCTTGGGAAATTGCTACTACTCACTAGAAATTTTATTGTATGCCCTTTGCCAAATGTATGACCAAGTGGCAACATCTCAAACTCAAAATGATAGTATGAATCGTTGTCGATGTTTGTTAATACTAGATTTTCATTGGGAGCGCCATTAAATATAGATTTTGCATATTCTCTTGCTTTGGCGTTCACTGTTCCTTCCGTTATAAACATTTCTCTACCGTCTGGATACACATCAATTACACGGACCATCAAATCAAAATTTGTTTTAGCTGTTGTATAATTTGTTGTGTGTCCTTTGGCGTACAATGAAGCTCGAGGAAAACCAATAACGGTCATAGTATCACTTAATGGACTTGTTTCAAAAGCTAAAACATCTGCTCTATTCAATGTGTATGGAGCGTATGCAGGATTTGCAACATTCATTGAGCCTTGAGATTTTTGTCCACCTCCTGGTACTTCAGGTATCATGTTGTTTCCTCCGATAGTAATAACTGGGGTGCTTGGATCAGCTGTGTAACTTAGTGTGCCCTCATTTCCAGATGGAGCAAGGCTGTTCGCACTCTTATTTTGATGCAAATAAAATTTTGTTTTGTTTACCCCATTCACGAAAGGTAACGAATCCATAGCGAGCCAATAATTTCCTACATTTTGGTTTAATACATCATTTGAAGGACCTGTAATATAAGCACGAATGTCTTTTACTGTATTAAAATAATTGGAGTTGTATGCAGAAAGTGGTTGAGGTAAATTGATAAGTGGCGGAGAAACAACAGGTAAAGTATAGGTTAATGGAAGGGTTATGGTTCCATTATTCAATTCGTAAGGCAAATTATTCAAAGTGCCTTGTCCGCCCAGATAATTCAAGAATTGGTAATATGGGATGATGTAGTTTTTTGATGGTATTCGTACTAAATTTGTCCCCAATGCTTGCCATTTGTTTGATTCAGGAATAACGAAAAAAGGTTCACCGCCTAAATTTGATCTGAACCAAGCTAAAAGTTCAGATTTATAAATGTCGTAAAGCATCATGCTATCATTTAACAGACTGTTGGGGTCAACGTTGTAATCAAAACCTAACACATCATATACATTTTCTTGATAAATTTCATCTCCTACAGCAGTAGAACCCACGGTTTGGTGTGTCCATGGACCAATAATTAATTTCTGATTAGAACCCGGGTTTGCATTTCTGACCTTATTGAATGTTTCAATTTGTCCATTGATGAATATATCCCACCAGCCAGTAAGATGATAAATGGGTTTATTTAGGTTTGTATATCTTGAATACGTACCACTGGCATCTGTTTGTCCCAAAGCATTAACTTTTGCAAAGCTTGCATCCAAGTCTGTGCGTAATGGTGAGTTTGGATAAATACCGGAAGGAAAACCTCCGTTAGAATTTGACACAAACCAATTGATCAAATCTTTTGTGAGACTGGCTTTGTTTGGATAACCATAATCAGCTGCGGTGTGTGTGGTGTTTGTAAGGCTATTATCCGTAGCAACTGAAGAATCATCTAAATCATCCATTTGCCCCGTCATCCACCCGGTCATTAAAGAATTTCTATACACGCCATTGTTTGCTACAGTAGTATTGTAATGTTCATTGGTAGCTACAATTGGCATCAAACATTTTATAGGATTGTTTGTAGCGCTATGAGGAATGTTCGATAAAGCTTGGTATTGAGAATTCCCCAAAGCAGAAGCTCCAAACATGCCTATACTGCCATTTGAATATTTAAACACTTCTGCTGTTCCGTCTAAATCGACATCAAAAGTTCTGTAAAGACTATCTGCTAAATAAAACACAGATTCACTACCGTCTGAATGAGATAATGCATTTGAAAGACTACTGCTTGGATATAAATCCATTGGAATTGTTAAACTTGGATGATATGGTTTTTTCTCCCACGAATCACTGTACATTGGAAAATAAACTCCTTCACTATCGTATCTCCCTCGCATATCTTGAATGGCATATCCATACCCCATGAACGGGAAGATTTTACTTCCTACATCATCAGAGTTTTTGCCATACGGAGTTCTTGTGTAAACAATTGGTAAACGGTAGCTATTTGCCGAAAAATTTGAAGTATCAAAGACAATAAATTGTGTGTTTTTTTGTATCAATTCTAAGGTGTAAGTTGTTGCTCCGAGCGTAATATTTGTTGTAATTGAATCTCTAAAAACGGGCAAATATATGTCTGTAGCTAAGTGAACTCCATCTTTCGTTTTCACAGAAGTTGTTGTTTTTAATATCAATTCATCGATGTTGTCAAGTTGTCCGTTGGGAATAATTTGAGCAAAAGACGTTGAATACAGTGAAGCCAAAGCAATAAAAACAGCAGTAGTAACAAGTTTCATAAATTGTTGAATTAGAAAACTAAATAGAATTCAAAAATACCAAAATATTTATTTAGACTACTTTTTTTTAAGATGAAATTGTATTTTGATGGAGTAAAAAAACAACTTCAAAATGTTAAAATATTAACATAATAAATTAGGAAACTATCTGCTAAATAAATAGTTTTAGTATCTAATATTATCCAATGAAAAAGCGTATTGATTATTTTGCTGCTTCTCCCAATGCAATGAAGGGAATGCTTGAAATTGAAAAGTTTATATCAACTGCAAATATTGACAAAAAATTGCTCGAATTAGTCAAGACAAGAGCATCGCAACTCAACCGTTGTGCTTATTGTTTAGATATGCATACAAAAGATGCACGTATTGCCGGTGAAACAGAACAGCGTTTATACACCTTACCTGCTTGGCGAGAAACTCCATTTTTTTCTGAAAAAGAACGTGCTGCATTGGCATGGACAGAGGCATTGACTTTGCTTCCAACAAACGACGTTTCTGATGCTGTTTATGATGAAATAAAAAAACATTTTACAGATAAAGAATTGGTGGATTTAACCATGGCTATCGTAGCAATAAATGGTTGGAATAGACTGTCTGTTGGTTTTAGAACCGTAGCAGGTACATATAACCCAAAATAAAATGAAATTAGTACAAAAAGTAGCTGTAATAACAGGCGCAAGCAGTGGCTTAGGTGCTGCAATTGCTGAATTATTTTGCCAACACGGCATGATCGTGTTTGGATTGGCAAGAAATAGTGAGAAGTTGAATTTTTTACAAAAAAAAATAGGAGACAAGTTTCATCCTGTTTGTATAGATGTAACAAACGAACTAGCAATAAATGAATGGGTTGCTAAAACTTTTTCAGACACCTTGATGCCGGATGTGCTTATAAACAATGCAGGTTTTGGTGAATTTGGTAAAATTGATGAAATGCCCTCTGAAAAGTGGCTGAAAACGATACAAGTAAACTTGAATGGAATGTATTTCATTACGAGAAGTTTAGTGCCTTTTTTTAAGAAAAATAAAAACCATACACACATTGTTAACATTGGTTCAGTCTTAGGAAGCATGGGAAAAGAAGAAGCAAGCGCATACAGTGCTTCTAAGTTTGCCGTTACAGGTTTTTCAGAGTCCTTGTTTAAAGAATTACGCTATGACAAAATTAAGGTTACCTGTGTTAACCCTGGTTCTATTGAAACAGATTTTTTAAGTTCTTCCGGAGTTACTCCTCATGAAAATATGCTGCAACCTGATGAAATTGCTGAAACAATCATTCATATTTTGGAAACAAGCCCAAATATGTTGATTTCTGAAATTACTATACGACCATTGAATCCACGAAATCCATATTAGGATGAGCCAAATTTTTTGTAAACGGATATACGATAAAGCTTCAGCAGACGATGGCTTTCGAATATTGATTGATCGATTATGGCCAAGAGGGATAAGCAAAGAAGAAGCCTGCATCGATGAGTGGCTGAAAGATATTGCTCCTTCTAATGAATTGAGAACATGGTTCCACCATCAGCCGGAATTGTTTCCTGAATTTAAAAGTAAATACATAGAAGAATTGAAATCGAAAAATCAATTGATAACACATATTTTACATATAGCAAAAACTCAAAAAGTTTGTTTGTTGTATGGAGCAAAAGACAAAGAGAACAATCAAGCAGTAGTATTGCTTGGAGTATTGTTAAACAACTAACGAGCACAACAATGGAAAAACTATTACAAAACATACGAATACAAGAACAAATTGCCAACCAGTTGGAAATACCTAGAGAGGAAAGATTGAAATTGCTAAATAAAGTTTCCAATTTGACAAATGACTTCATTGATGATTTACCAATTGCTAAGTCATTCATTCTAAAAGCAATCGACAAAAACAAAATATCAATTACAAATACAAAACACGAGCTGAATGACTTGCTGAGTGTGTTACAAACTGAAATGTTGGAGTCGGGGATACGTGCGGCCTCTGGCGGGCATGTTGGTTATATTCCAGGCGGTGGAATTTATGCTTCGGCTTTGGCTGATTACATAGCAGCTGTTAGCAATGAATACGCAGGTGTTTCTTATGCTTCTCCTGGAGCTGTTGCAATCGAAAATGAAGTACTAAATTGGTTAAAAGGCGTTTTTTCATTTCCCCGAAGTGCTGCCGGAAATTTGGCATCAGGTGGTTCTATTTCAAATTTGATTGCGTTAACTGCGGCTAGAGATAAACATCAAGTGAAAAATGAAAAAATCACGAAATCTGTAATATACCTAAGTTCGTATGCGCATCATTGCATCAAAAAATCGCTTCGAATTATTGGTTTAGAAGATGTTCAGATTCGGGAGTTGAAATTGGATGACCATTTCAAAATTGATGTTGAAGATTTAAAAACGAAAATTATTGCAGATAAGGTTGCTGGATTAACTCCTTTTTTAGTAATAGCATCAGCAGGCACAACCGACGTAGGAGCAATTGACCCTTTAGATGAAATTGCTACAATTGCCCATGAAAACAAACTTTGGTTTCATGTGGATGCTGCTTATGGTGGTTTCTTTATTTTGACTTCACGAAAAAACTTGTTTAAAGGTATCGAACGTGCAGATTCGTTGGTTGTTGACCCGCATAAAGGTTTGTTTTTGCCCTATGGATTAGGTGCAGTGTTGGTGAAAGATCAAAAAGCGATGTTGCATTCAAACTTGTACACAGCCAATTATATGCAAGATTCAGTGGTAGATGAATTGATAAACGACCCGGCAAACGTTTCTCCTGAATTGACAAAACATTTTCGAGGTTTACGCTTGTGGTTGCCATTACAACTTCATGGTATTGAGCCGTTTATAGCAACGCTCGAAGAAAAACTTTTGCTAACAGAATACTTTCGTTTAAAATTGCAAGAACTGGGCTTTTGCGTTGGACCACAACCAGATTTATCGGTAAGTTATTTTTGGTTTCCTACCCAAGGTGACCAAAACGCCTTTAACAAACGCCTCATGCAATTGATTCATGATGATGGCTCTGTTTTTCTTAGCTCAACCATGATAAACGATCGGTTTGTAATACGAATTGCAATACTTTCTTTCCGTACGAAGCAAACAACCATAGATAGAGCTTTAGAAATGATTACTCGCTGTCTTGAAATTACACAAGCTGAATTTAATGTGTGAAATTCTGCTTTTAATCTTTTTTATTACTCAAACCATCGTGTTTTTTAGCTTAATTTTGTAAATAATACAACATTTTAAGTTAAAAAATATGGCAACAATAATTGAACCCTTCAGAATAAAATCGGTTGAACCGCTTACGTTTACCACTCCTGAGCAACGAAAACAAATCTTAAAGGATGCAAAAAATAATTTATTCTTAGTGCGTTCTCGAGATGTTATCATCGATTTACTTACAGATAGCGGCACTTCAGCAATGAGTGCAAAACAATGGGCAGGAATCATGATTGGAGATGAGTCGTATGCAGGTTCTGATAGTTTTTATCGATTCAAAGACACAGTAGAAAAAATTACAGGGTTTAAAAACATCATTCCAACGCATCAAGGAAGGGCAGCAGAAAAGATTATTTTTTCATTGCTTGGCGGAGCAGGTAAAACCTTTGTGAGCAATACCTTTTTTGACACAACAAGAGGAAATATTGAATTCTCAGGCGCAGAGGCCCTTGATTTTTTAACAGATGAAGGGAAGCGTCCGGAAGTGATTGCAGACTTCAAAGGGAATATGGACAATGTTGCTTTGGAAGCATATATCAAAAAAATTGGCGCTGAAAATATACCGATGTGCGTTACAACAATCACAAACAACTCCGGTGGTGGTCAGCCTGTTTCTATGCAAAACATAAAAGAAACAAGCGCTATTTGTAAGAAATACGGAATCTTATTTTTTATAGACGCGTGTCGATTTGCTGAAAACGCCTATTTCATTAAAAAACGTGAAAAAGGGTATGAAAACAAAACTATATTAGAAATAGCTCAAGAAATTTTTTCGTTGGCAGATGGTTGTACAATGAGTTCAAAGAAAGATGCCTTAGTAAATATAGGAGGTTTTCTTGCTATGAACGATGATAAATTGGCACAAGAAGCTAAAAATCTGTTGATAATTACTGAAGGCTTTCCAACATACGGAGGTTTGGCAGGGCGTGATTTGGAAGCTATGGCTCAAGGGTTAGAAGAGGTGTTAGATGAAGAATATTTGAGATATCGACTTAGAAGTATTGAATATATGGGTGAAAAATTGACAGCCGCAGGAGTGCCAATTATGTTGCCTACTGGCGGACATGCTGTTTACCTTGATGCGAAACGTTTTTTACCTCATATTCCACCGGCTGAATTACCCGGAATTGCTTTAGCAAATGCAATCTATTTGCAAGGTGGAATTCGAGGTGTAGAAATTGGTTCATTGATGTTTGGGAAATACGATGAAAATGGAAAACACATTGCACCACCAATGGAATTGGTACGCTTGGCAATACCTCGTCGTGTTTACACGCAAAGTCACATCGATTATGTTTGCGAAGTTATTATTGAAGTTTTTGAAAAAAGAAATCAATACAAAGGGTACAAAATCACACATGAATCTCCGCTTTTAAGACATTTTATTGCTCACATGGAAGATGTGTAATAATTACTGTAAATCGAACCAATTTTAACTTATATAAACCGCCCCAGAAATAACATTGTTTTCTGGGGCGGTTTTAGTTTACATATTTATGCTTACTCACGCATCATTTTCTTTGTTGCAACGATTTGTCCGTCTGCAAATCAAAAATAATCGCTGATGTGTTGCACAACGATTCAAGATAATAATAAAGTTTTTGTGACTGCATTTAACACTTTCTCAATCGCAATACACAAATCGATTGAGTTCGTTTAATTAACTTTCCCTGAAAACTTTGTTAAACTTTAATTCAACATCGTTAAATAATCTTGCGGTGTAAGTGTGTTTTCAGAAAATATGAATGGCAACTTTTCATGGTAATACTGAATGCCTAGCTCAAGATTTTTCTTAAAGTTGTTGAGGTACTTTATGTTCTTTGCGTCATCTTTTTTCTCTTGAATTGCCTTGTTGTAATATTCTATATACATTTCAAGTTCATTGATAAACATGTGCTTTCGGTTGAGTGAGTTTAGCAAATTTTGTTTGCCGTATATGTGGTTTACCATTTCTTGTAACGATGCCACTTTGTTGAAATAGGCTAGGTTTGGTCCCGGACAGATAGCAATAGCGTCGTATTTTCCTTTTTTATCGATTTCATTTACATCAAGTGTTGCTCCCAATAATCCTGAACATAAACACTCTTTTTCATAAATTTTATTCAGTTGCTTTTCTTTTTCTTCCTCAGACAAATTTGAAGCATTAATTTCTTTGGATTTTTTGTTTTGATACCTTCGTGATGCTGTACACCAACCTTCTTTTGCATATTCAGTGTCGAATGCCAAGTGTTTGTAATAGCATGGACTTCCGGGTTTTCCATCATCAACTCTTTTTCTTTTTAATTCGTTTGAAGCAGATGTTCGTAAGTTGTTGAATGGAATACCAAATGGTGATGCATAACTTAAATAGTAATCTTCTTTTTTCGCATTGCATAAACGTTGCACGGTGTCTGCATCTATAGTTACAGCTTCGGGCACCAATAAAAAAGGACTTCCCCAGCCACTCGTATTTAGAGCATAATTTTCACGTAAAAAAGTGTCTTCTTCTGCAGTGCCAATTCCACCTTGTGCACCAAGAGCAATTTTTTTAGTTTTCAGTTTGGGTCTTTGTTTTAATTCTAAACACTTGTTGCACTCATCAAAAAGTTGATTTTCCAGTTCGTGAATTTTGTCTTTGAATTCTTGTAAAATTGGTCCCATCAACAAGCCTTCTGTTGGAAAAGCATGTCCGCCACAATTCAACCCGGATTCTATTCTAAATTCTGAAACCCAAATACCTTTTCTAGCTAAAAAGACTCCTTGTATGGATGCTGAACGGTAATCACTCACTTTCAAAATTATTTTCTTCTTTATTTCACCATTTGTATCGGGATAAAAATCAGTGAAATCTTCGATGTAAGTGAATAATCTCGGATTCATGCCAGCAGAAAGCACCAAGCTTGAACTAATGTTGCTGGTTGCATATCCACGTAAGGCCGACATTGCATCAGAAAATAAAGGTGGAAGCACTTCTTTCGATTTTGTATAATTACTTCTATCTGCTTTCGTCATGATATTAACATCAATTTTTCCCGATACAAGCATATTTTTTAGTTCTAATTCTAATTCTGTTTTTCGTGTTGGCGTAGCCTGTTGATATTCCCGATATTTTTGACAGATAGGATGGTGTAGAGGCAGTAAATCGATGTACTTTTTTAAATCGTTTTGCTTGTCAAGTGCTTGCTCTTTTAAGTTTGAAAACTGTTTATCAACGATTTCTTGAGATAAGTTTAAGAAAAGACGAATACGTTCAGCT
>JBDHXR010000104.1:0-9101 GCA_039810825.1 Fluviicola sp. | reverse complement strand
GCTTGTAAAACATGTGAAGGATTTGGTTCCGTATTAGGAATTGACCCAAAATTGGTGATTCCAGACCCAAGCCTAAGTGTGTTTGATGGAGCTATTACGCCATGGAAAGGCGAAGTTATGGGCGAGTATTTGCAGGAATTAATCAAGGTTTCTAGGTCTATTCAATTTCCCATACATAGACCAATTGATGAGCTCAGTAAAGAGCAGCTGAAACAACTTTGGCATGAGAAAAAAGCTTTTGTTGGAATCCATGAATTTTTTAACCATTTAGAAAGCCAGTCATACAAAATTCAATACCGTGTAATGCTTTCTCGGTATAGAGGAAAAACCCTTTGTCCTGAGTGTGAAGGAACACGTTTGCGTGAAGATGCAAATTACGTGAAGGTTGCGGGTAAAAGCATCAAAGAAATTGTTTTATTGCCTTTATCAGAAGCATTGTTGTTTTTCAAATCCTTAAACAAGGATATTACCGAAAACAATGTAAGCAAACGAATTCTTCCAGAAATTGTTCAACGACTTCAATTCTTATGCGATGTAGGACTTGGATATCTTACCTTAAACCGTGCTGCAAACACACTATCTGGTGGAGAATCTCAACGTATTAATTTAGCAACTTCATTAGGGAGTAGTTTAGTTGGAGCAATGTATATTTTAGATGAACCAAGTATCGGGTTGCACCCAAAAGATACAGACCGCCTAATACATGTACTGAAAAACTTAAGAGACATTGGAAATACAGTTATTGTAGTTGAGCATGAAGAAGAAATGATGCGTCAAGCTGACGAAATTATTGACATTGGTCCAAAAGCCGGGAAATACGGCGGAGAACTCGTTTTTCAAGGCAATATCAAAAAATTAAGCACATCCAAAACAAGTTTAACAGCAGAATACCTAACTGGGAAAAGAGAAATACCTCTTCCTTTGAAAAGAAGAACGAGCAAAAATAAAATAACGGTAGTTGGTGCTAATGAGAACAACCTAAAAAATTTAACGGTAGATTTTCCTTTAAACAGCATTGTAGCTGTAACCGGTGTAAGCGGGTCTGGAAAATCTACACTGGTTAAAGATATTTTATATCCTATGATGAAGAAGCATCTACGTCAATTTGGAGATTATTTAGGCAATGTAAAAAGTATAGAAGGCGACCTGAAATTGATTGCAGAAATTGAGATGATTGACCAAAATCCAATCGGGAAATCATCCAGAAGCAATCCTGTAACCTATGTAAAAGCATTCGATGAAATTCGTGAGTTATTTGCAGATCAAAAGCTTTCAAAACATTTCGGATACAAACCCGGATACTTTTCATTCAATGTAGATGGCGGCAGATGTGAAATGTGTGATGGCGATGGTGAAATCACTATCAGTATGCAGTTTATGGCAGATGTTCATTTACCTTGCGAAACATGTAAAGGTACTCGATATAAACAAGAAACGTTAGAAGTGAAATATCATGACAAAAGCATTGCCGACATCTTAAACATGGACATTTCTGAAGCACTGTCTTTTTTCAAAGAGCATTTCGGTAAATTGGAAGATAAAATTGTAAATAAAATTCAACCGCTTGAAGATGTTGGTTTAGGGTATTTGAAATTGGGGCAATCAAGCAGTTCGTTGAGTGGCGGCGAAGCACAACGGGTTAAATTGGCTTCATTCCTAATCAAAGGACATCAAAATACCAGTAAAACACTTTTTATTTTCGACGAACCAACTACAGGTTTGCATTTCTATGACATTGAGAAATTACTCATTGCTTTTTCTCGCTTGGTAGATCAAGGGCACTCGATTGTGGTAATTGAACACAACTTAGATGTGATAAAAGCTGCTGACTGGATAATAGATATTGGTCCTGAAGGTGGTGACAAAGGAGGATATGTTGTTGCAACAGGAACTCCGGAAAAAATTTGTGAAAATCAAAACAGTTTAACCGGTAAGTTTTTAAAAGGTAAACTTTTGTAAAATCGATAAAACGCGTAAATTAATCGACGAAACACGCAAATCATCCGTTTGTATTTTTTCTATGCGCCAATCTATCCTACATTTGTAGCATGAAGATAATTGTTGTAATTGGTTTATTAATTGTGAATGTTTCTTGTTCATCAAACAAAGTAAAACAAAGCAATGCGACAGATATGCATAAAGCTGTTGAGAACAAAAAACTTGTAGCAACTGCAAATGATTTGAACTATGTGTTTTCAGGGTGTAAAGCTCATCAATAAAGAAAACAAATCTAGCGAAACAAATCCAAAAAACTCCACTCTTTCTTTTTTGCAAAACCTTTATAACTGGCATTATTGCCATGTCTTTGCGCATCGAGCTTATGCACTTTATCATGAGCCGCTTGATTCGGGAAAACCCACAAATTGTTTGGGTTATTGTTTTTCTTATTCCGATCAATATGATGAACAACTTCACCTTTGTTTAGGTTACGACCTATTTTTCTTGCTGCAACAACTCTATGAACTAATTTGTTGTTGTCACTGTATCTTAAATAACCCCTATTATCTGTATAAGTATTCGAAAAACATTCTTCAAGAAAATCGAAAAGTCCCATTTTGAAAATAATAAATTTTCAAGGATGATAACAAAAACAAAGCCAAAGAATTTTGAATTTTGAAGTTTAATTCTCAATTTGAACAAACTCTTCACCTTCGCTTTTAGCAATTACAGCAGAAGCAAGGCAATTTCCAAGAACATTTACTGAAGTTCTGGCCATATCCATCAGTGCATCAACGCCTAAAATGATACCTGCAAGTTGATAATTTATTCCCAAGTGACTAAAATCAATTAATGTGGTAGTCAAAATCACAAAAGAAGCTCCTCGCACACCAGCTACTCCTTTACTGGTAAGCATCAAGGTTAAGCAAATAGAGATTTGTTGTCCCCAAGTTAAGTCAACTCCGCTCATTTGTGCAACAAAAACAGTAGCCATTGAAAGATACAAGGTTGTGCCATCAAGATTAAAAGAATATCCGGTAGGAATAACAAATCCAACAATTTTTTTTGAGATTCCAAACTTTTCCATGTTTTCCAGAGCTTTCGGCAAAGCCGCTTCACTACTTGCAGTTGCAAAAGCAATAGAAAGGGGTTCGGTTACCGCTTTCAAAAATCGTTTAATCGGAATCTTGGCTGAAACCGCAATTGGCACAAATATTACCAATACAAAAACAATCAATGCAATGTAGAGTGTAAGCACCAATTTCATAAGGTTTGCCAACACATCCGCGCCTGAATTTGCAACCGTATATGCAATTGAACCAAAAACTGCAAGTGGAGCAAATAACATTACAATGTCTGTAAATTTAAACATCACTTCCGATAGGCTTTCCATCCAATTTAGCATGGTGTGCTTATGGGTTAAATTCTTAACCATAATCAATGCAATAGCAAAAATCAATGAAAACACTACAATCTGCAACACTTGGTTCTCTACGATTGCTTTTGCAAAATTTTCCGGAAATATATCCACGAAATGATCCTTCGGTTTTTCAAGTTGAGTGAGTAAATTAGCTGATTTATCTTTCAAATCTTGAGATACTTCTACATTCGATACACTTTTTCCAGCTTGAGAAATGTTGATTGCAGCTAGTCCAATAAATAACGCAAAAGTGGTTACAATTTCGAAATACAGAATACTTTTTAAACCAATCCTTCCAACTTGTTTTAGATTGGAATGACCTGCAATTCCAACTACAAGAGTTGAAAACAACAAAGGTGCAACCAAGGTTTTGATGAGTCGAATAAATACATCACCGAATCTTTTAAGCTCTAATGAAAAATCTTGAAAGTCTAAGCCAACAGCTACTCCAATTAGCATCGCAGAAAAAATCCACAATGACAGTTTTTTGCTAAATGCTGATAAAGCAATCAACATACCCATAGCCATATATAAAATACATTTTATTGAATATGCCACAATCTGATTGTTTTTGAATAATGCATACTCAAAATAAAACAAAGCAGTAGTAAATAAAAACAATGCACCGTATAACAAGGCAGACTTATTGTTGTTAAAGAAGAGAAAAGTAAACAACGAACCGAAACAGAAAAATCCAGGTAAAAGTGTTGCATTTATATAGTGAGAAGGAACGAAAATGCTTAATCCGAATAAGCTCAAGGTGATTGCAATTAAGATATACAGTTTGAGTTGTTCTTTTGAAATTTTCATTAGTAGATGTTTACCGATTTACAACAAAAGTAACATGATAAACAAGATATCACAAAAATAAATTTGAATAATCTTTTGAAAAAGCATCTTGTATTCAGGAATTTTGTAATATTGCACTAACGTATTTGAAATCACTTTAACTTTTTATCTGATTTTAGTGCATTCGTTCCAATACGTATAATATCCAACAACATTCTATGAATATTAAAGACCTAGACGGTAAACTGTTACCAGAATTAAGAGAAATTGCTAAAGCTCTTGGTATTGACAAAGCCGAAACGTTAAAAAAAGGCGAATTGCTTAACAATATCAAAACATTTGCAAATCCGGAAGAAAACACCACTTCTAAACCAACTCCAAAAAAGAAAGCAGTAAAAGAGGATCAAAAAGAAAACACTCCTTCTTTATTCGCTGAAGCAGTTGATGTTGCCGTAGAAGTACAGCCCACTGAAGAACAACCAAAGCGTGAAAAAAGAAAACGCATCGTTGAAGGTCAAGCAACTGAAACAATTGAGAAAACGGAAACTAAGACCGATAAAAAAAGTGAATTAGCGGAAGTTTCTGAGGAAAAAACTGAACAAACTACTTCTGAAAACAGTGACAAAGTGAGTGACAATACAAAGAAACCGTTTGAACGCTTTGAGAATAGAAAAAAGAATAATCCGAACCAACACAACCCTAATCAACATAACCCTAATCAACACCGCAATAACAACAATAACAACAATCAAAACAGAAATCCACAGCAATCTACTCAGGTTGTTGAAGGTTCTGTAAACGATGATAAGCCAGATGATGAAGCATACAACTTAGTAGGTATTGTAACAGCGGAAGGTGTATTGGAAGTGATTCAAGATGGTTACGGCTTCTTGCGTTCATCTGACTACAATTACTTACCTTCACCAGATGACGTGTATATTTCTCAAAGTCAAATTAAACTTTTTGGTTTGAAAACTGGAGATACCATTCGTGGAACAATTCGTCCTCCACGAGAAGGTGAAAAGTATTTTCCTTTGGTAAAAGTGGATTCTATCAATGGTAGAGACCCAGGGTTCATTAGAGACCGTGTACCATTTGAATACTTAACTCCTCTATTCCCAGATGAAAAGTTCAAGCTAACTGGCCACAAAGAAGAAACCATGTCAACTCGAATCATGGATCTTTTTGCTCCTATTGGTAAAGGGCAGCGTGGAATGATTGTAGCACAGCCAAAAACTGGTAAAACCGTTCTATTGAAAGATGTAGCAAATGCAATCGCAGCAAATCATCCGGAAGTCTATTTAATTGTTTTATTGATAGACGAACGCCCTGAGGAGGTAACCGATATGGCTAGAAGTGTAAAAGCTGAAGTTGTTGCTTCTACTTTTGATGAACCTGCAGACCGCCATGTCAAAGTAGCAAACATAGTATTGGAAAAAGCAAAACGCATGGTTGAATGTGGACATGATGTGTGTATTTTGTTGGATTCTATTACACGTTTAGCGCGCGCTTACAACACAGTTTCTCCTGCATCAGGAAAAGTATTGTCTGGTGGAGTTGACGCAAATGCACTACACAAACCTAAACGTTTCTTTGGTTCCGCTCGAAAAATTGAAAATGGTGGTTCGTTATCAATATTAGCAACTGCCTTAACTGAAACTGGTTCTAAAATGGACGAAGTAATCTTTGAAGAATTTAAAGGAACCGGTAACATGGAGTTGCAATTGGATCGAAAAATCTCAAATCGTCGTATTTACCCGGCAATCGATATTCTATCTTCAGGTACAAGAAGAGAGGACTTGTTAATGGGGAAAGATGTTCTTCAACGAATTTGGTTACTGCGTAAATTTATTGCAGATATGAACCCGGTTGAGGCTATGGAATTTGTGAAAGGCCACATGGAACATACCCGATCAAACGAAGAATTTTTAGTTTCAATGAATTCTTAATATTAAAGTCCTACATTTGTGGGACTTTTTTTTATTATGCGCTTCTCCATTAAAATATCAATATTGCTAGCCGGAATTTGGTTTCTTGGCAAATACATTTTGTTTTCTTTTCAATTGTTTCAAACCACAGAGCAGTATTCATATCATGTAATGTGGAATATTTTATGCTTGCTCTTTGCAATGACAATTGGCAGTTGGATTGAGAAAAGAAGATCTGTAGGAAAAGAATCCAACGTTCTTTCAGACATGAAAAACATATTGGCTCCAGGATTGGTTTACACCTTACTTGTAAGCGGTATGATTTATTTTTATTATGCAAAAATTGATCCCTCGTATAATGAAAAACAGCTCTTTTTGGTTGAAAACTCCATGAAAGAGATGGTCAATGATCCGGTTAAATTAAAAAAATTTAAAGAGCAACGCCCGGAATTTGAAGCTTTTTCTAAGGAGGAAATACTTAAGAAATCTAGAGAAAGCATTCAGCCTTGGTACACACCAAAAACCAGCATGATTATTGCCTTGTTAGGAATGTTAATGTTATCCATCATCAACGCACTTATTCTTACAATTATCTATAGAAAAGTCTTATTTCGCAGTTAAGAGAAGTTCTTCGCCCAATTCTTTGTAATTGATGCCGTCAAACGTTCCCGATGACATCATGAGTAACACAGAGTTCGTCCAAGTTTTAGAATGAATAAATGCTTGTACATCTTTGGTTTTGTCGACTACAACAACATTTCCTCCGAATCCTTTCTTTACTTCGTCTAGTGTAATTGGGTCTAATTTTTTATGCTTAACAACATCTGGGTTGAAATACACCAACGCTTCGTCTGCTGCATTCATAGTATTTAAGTAATGAGGCAAAAATTCTTTTTTCAACGAAGAAAAAGTATGCAATTCCATGCAAGCAACTACTTTTCGATTCGAGAATTGCTCTTTTACAGCTTTTGTAGTTGCCATCAATTTAGATGGTGAATGTGCAAAATCCATAAACATGGTAAACGTATTGTTTTCAACCACTTTTTGTAGTCTTTTCCCTGCTCCCTTAAACGTTTGAATAGCCGTTAAAAAAGCATCGTTAGAAATATCCATAGATTCCGCAACTTTCATTGCGCCAATAAGGTTTTGCAAGTTATGTGCTCCAAATACAGCCAATTTGTATTCTTTAGAATTCCAATTTAGTATCGTTCCTGATTCTGTAACCTTATACTGAGGTGTATCATAAGGTTTTAAGCTCAAAACTTCAGAAAACTCATTTGCTAAGTCATTTAATGTTTCGTCAAGTTGGTTATAAACTAAAGTACCTTGAGGTTCTATTACTTTGCAAAAACCCCTAAATTGGTCAACATAATTTTCCCAAGTTGGGAATACATTGATATGGTCCCAAGCTATTCCGCTAATCAGCGCAACATGTGGTTTGTATAAATGAAATTTTGGTCTTCTGTCGATGGGTGAACTTAAATACTCATCTCCTTCAAGAATGATGTGTTTTGCATCATCAGAAAATTTCACCATGCAATCATACCCTTCAAGCTGAGCACCAACCATGTAGTCAACATTTAGTTTTAATTCATTGACAACATGCAAAAGCATAGATGTTATAGTGGTTTTACCATGACTACCTCCAATAACTATTCTGCACTTATTTTTACTTTGTTCATACAAGTACTCGGGGTATGAAAAGATAGGAATGTTCAACTCTTTTGCTCGAATCAATTCAGGATTATCCGCTCTAGCATGCATACCTAGAATTACAGCATCTATATCGTTTGTTATTCGAGAAGCGCTCCACCCTATTTCTTCAGGAAATATACCTTGATTTTTCAATCTTGATTTTGATGGTTCAAAAATTTCATCATCAGAACCTGAAACAATTATACCTTTTCGAGAAAGAGCAATTGCTAAATTATGCATTGCACTACCACCAATTGCAATAAAATGAACTTTCATTTTGTAATATTTCTACGAAATTACGAGTTGACTGATAAAAAAATGACTGCTTGTAAAATAGTTACTCACAGTCATATTTTGATTTCAATAAAAGGCATCAATAATGGCGCTTTAATTTTGGATCGTTTGTTTCTTTTTGCCAAACATATTCTGTAGTTGGTGCACCATTTTTAGAGAACGTAATAATATCAACTGTTTGTGTGCGCACATACACATCAGCTTTCCCCTCTCTAACAACAATTCTTCGAGTTGCAATTGCATTTAATGTACCGTCTGGGCCTGGAATATCAAATTGTTCTTTGTTCACTCCTTCCGGATATTTGGACAAATCAACTTCGTATGTTCCTACTTGAACTTTAGGAGCTTTATTTTTCTCTGTATCATCGATAATCTTCTTATTTGCAACCGTTTTATCTTCACTTTTTGAAGCTTGAATACGTGCTTCAGTACCCAACTCGCTTTTTGCATTCTTAATCAATTCTGCATTCTCAACATTTTTTGAGTTATTTGAAGAATTATCGGCAATTTCTTTGCTTGTATTCGTAATTGTTTGACTGTTAGAAACAATTTTATCGTTATTGATTTGGCTTTTAGTAGCTTCATTTTCAATAACAGCTTGTTTTGTTGCATTAAACTTCTCTACATTTACCTCCGCAGCTTTGATAGATGGAAGAGTTTTGTTGTTTTCAATTGCAATTTCTTTTTGTGTGAGTACCGTTTTATTGTCAATTCCCTTTACATATTGATCGTTAAAAGCCTTTCTATCAACTTCCGTCTTAGCATCACGTTTTGTTTCAATTTTCTCCGTGTTTTCAACAGCAGCAGTAGTTCTAGCGCTATTCATTTCAGCTAATTTTACTGTTGCCTTTGCATTTTGAGCATCAACAGCATGCGTAATATCAACATGTTTTTCAGCCATTGTAGTTTGTTGCTCTGCAATTTGCTTGTTAACATCATAAACTTTCTCTTCGTTTATTTGAGACAACTTGTAATTTTCAGATTCTTTTTGAGTAAGCACCTGATTTGAATTTTCAATAATTGCTTTTGTTTCTGCA
>JBDHXR010000103.1:0-9162 GCA_039810825.1 Fluviicola sp. | reverse complement strand
TAAACAGTTTTTCCATCTGCTGAAAGAGAAGGTTGAGATTCCCAAGCACCTGAATTTATTTCTCCTGGAAGATTAATCGGATCTAACCAATCTTGCCCAATGCGTTTTGTAAAAAAAAGATCACAACTTCCTTTTCCTTGTCTTTTCCCACCATAACTGTTATCGATATCAGCACAAGCTACAAAAATCAAACTCCTACCGTCTGGTGCAAAAGTAGGTGCTCCTTCATTATTAACCGTATTCACGTTCATTGGCATAGGAACAGCAGTTCCCCATGTATTGTGCTCAGTCAATATAGACACATAAAAATCTTCTTGCTTTTTATATTCTCCGGCTACACGTTTATCATCAATCAATCTGGTAAAAAGCAGCGTTTTTCCATCAACTGTAATGGTAGGAAAATATTCAGGATCTTTGGTGTTTACTCCCGGACCAAGGTTTACTGGTTTGTAATCAATCGGATTTTTCATAGCCTCTATGGCAAATTTTGAATCATTGATTACTTGATCTGCTTTTGCCAAGTATTGTGGAGATGCCTTTTTATATTCTTTATACGTTGTCAAGGTTTTAATTGCATTGTCATATTGACCAACAACATATTCCAATGTTCCTAAGTAAAAATATGTAGAGCCAGTAGGCGTGTGTTTTGGATTAATTTTAATCGCTTCTCTGTAATGATCTATTGCGGCCAAATTGTTTCCAAGTAGCTCATAAAATTCAGCTTCCATCAAATGCGCTTCCCAAAACAAAGGATCTTTTTCCAAAGCCTTATTTAAAAGAGAAATTGCACCTGAATAATTTGGTCCACGAGTTATCGGGTCAACTGTTCTGTTTGGCTCATTTTGAGCTTGCATAAACAATTCAATGGCTTTTTTGTTTTTTGTTGAGAACGCCATTTGTGCAGTTGAACAAGAAGCGAAAAATAAACAAGTAAAAAATAAGGTTGTTAGTTTCATTGTTTTTAAGGTATTTCTAAATATTTATGTGTTTGTAAAGAAACCCTCCATTTAGGATGATTTTTTACGTACTCAATAAGTTGAGGCAAAAACTGTTCCTTTTTTGACCATTCTGGTTGTAAATAGAGAATACAATTGGGATTTAATTTTTTTGCCAATTTTTCTGCCCATTCAAAGTCTGATTTATGATAAATGATCACTTTGAATTCAGAAGCTTTATCAAACGCTTCCGGAACAGGATCTTTGAATTTTTTAGGAGAAAATGTGTACCAATCTACATTGCCAATTAAAGGATTTGTACCCGATGTTTCTAAACTTATTTTTAAATTATTACGATGCAATTCATCTACCAATGGAGTCAAATCATACAGTGTGGGTTCTCCTCCTGTTATTACCACCAAATTGGTTCCAGATTTTACTGCGGCACTTACCAAGTCAGAAACAGGAACAACAGGGTGGAGGTTAGCTTCCCAAGATTCTTTAACATCACACCAAACACAACCAACATCACATCCAGCTAATCGAATAAAGTATGCAGGAGTGCCAGCAAAATATCCTTCACCTTGCAACGAATAAAAGTGTTCCATTACCGGATAAGAAAAAGCAACTACTGGAGTCATGTATCAAAAATAAGGAATGTTTGTGAACAAGGTTACAGAAAAATTGATTGTAAAAAAAAAATTCCCGATTTGAAAACAAACCGGGAACTAAATACATGTATAATATTAAGCTGTAATTCCCATCACACGAACCATTTCAGCTCCAATTTGTGCAGGAGAATCCACTACATGAATTCCACAGTCACGCATAATTTTCTTTTTTGCTTCCGCTGTATCATCGGCACCGCCAACAATTGCTCCTGCATGCCCCATTGTTCTTCCTTTAGGTGCTGTTTCACCAGCAATAAAGCCCACAACAGGTTTTGTTCCATTTTCTTTAATCCAGCGAGCAGCAATTGCCTCAAGATTACCTCCAATTTCACCAATCATCACAATACCTTCAGTTTCAGGATCTTTCATTAATAATTCAACAGCCTCACGTGTAGTCGTTCCAATAATTGGGTCACCACCAATTCCAATAGCAGTAGTAATGCCTAAACCTGCTTTCGCCACTTGGTCAGCAGCTTCATATGTTAAAGTTCCAGATTTAGATACGATACCTATTTTCCCTTTCTTGAAGATAAAACCTGGCATGATACCAACTTTTGCTTCACCTGCTGTGATAACTCCTGGGCAGTTTGGACCAATTAGTCGGGTATCAAAAGCCTTGATATATTCTTTTGCTTTTACCATGTCGTTTACAGGAATTCCTTCTGTTATACAAACGATAACCTTGATTCCTGCACTAGCTGCCTCCATAATAGCATCAGCAGCAAAAGCCGGTGGAACAAAAATAATCGTAACATCTGCACCTGTTTTAGCAACTGCATCAGCAACTGTGTTAAAAACAGGTCGATCTAAATGTGTGCTACCGCCCTTACCTGGAGTAACACCACCAACTACATTGGTACCATATTCAATCATTTGACCTGCATGAAAGGTACCTTCACTTCCTGTGAAACCTTGTACAATTACTTTTGAGTTTTTATTTACTAGAACGCTCATGTTTGAGTATTTAATTTTTTTGAGTTCCAAAAGTAGCGTTTAGAAATTGTAAATACAATATTTACTCCTAAAAATATCAATAAAAGCTCAAGTGAAGTAGTTGTGAGAAATTAATAAACTTGCTTAAAAGTGTGATTTATCACTTAACGTCAACAATTTCGACCTCAAAAATTAAAAGTGAATTTTCTGGAATTTCACCGGTTTTTTTATCTCCATAACCAAATTGAGGTGGGATAACCAATCTCAACTTCGTTCCTTTCGTTTTTCCCAACAATCCCATTTGAAAGCCTCCAATCATTCCATCCAATCTAGAAACAAATGGTTTATTTACAGTTGCTTGATCAAATTTCTTATTATTTGAAAGTCTGCCAATATAAGAAATTGAAACTTCACTACCCAATTGAATGGTTTCAGTTTCGCTTCCTTTTTCTAAAACTTCTACAACAATACTTTTATCAACTACTGTGTAATTCCAATTATGCTTTTTCGCATATTTTTCTGCTTGATCAACAAAATTTAATTTTTCCTCAAGTGTATAAGAAGTGTTGCATGCTGTAAGTATAAAAAATAACAAAAACGAAAAAGTTGGGAAATTGAATATTCTTCTCATAATTTCACTGGTATTACTTCATATCCTTTTTCTTTCAACAGGTTGATAACGCCATTATTTCCTGCTAAATGACCAGCCCCAACAGCAATAAAACAAGATTTTGAAGTTGTTAAAGAATCAATTTTCGGAATCCATTTCAGGTTCCTTTTTGTCAACAATTCATCTATAGATTCTCCAAAATCTTTCGTATTTTCAATTACCTTAGCTAAACCTGATAAATCATGATTTTTATACAAGGTCAACATTTCTATATAAGAATCTTCAGATTTTGAAGGATTGTGAATCATATCCAGAATGCCATGTGCCATAGTAGAACTTTCCATTCTATCAAAAATTGAAATTTGGTCCTCCATTGTTTCAAGCCCACTCAAAGGAATGTTGTATTTTTTTGAACGCAACTCAATTTCTCTTTCGTACATACGGATATTTCCCATCATCATTTTTTGCATCGGAAGTTGCATCAATACAAATGGTTTTTTTCCTTTGAAAGATGTTTCAAATTGAGCAGGAGTGATACCGGTTAAAGCTGCGCCCCAATTCAAAACAGAATCTTTTTGTTGTTGAGTGAAAATATCAAAGCAACTTTTACCTTCAGGCATAGCAAGTAGCTTCATTGCTTTCGTTTTATCAGAGATATCTGCAATTTCCAATATTATTTCATCAGATTTTGAGATGATTTTTTCTAATTTATTGGAAAAAGCATAAAGCGAGTCAGGAATTACATGTATTGTTCCAAAGATATATGAAGTTTTTTTTCCTGGAGCTTTGATTTGATAGAGTAATGATTGTTCTTGTCCGAATATAGTACCTGTGCAAACAAGTAAAAAAGCAACTAATTGTTTCATTTTAAAGTGTGATTTTTGCTAAATAATGATCGTTTTCTTCATAAACACGCACTGCTTTAAGTCCAACTTTTTTTGCAGCTTTAAATAAGTTGTCAAAGTCAACATACAGCCAGTCAAACCAAGGACCTTTCTCTTTTTTATACTTCATTTGAAATCTAAAATTTCCGTAATATTCTGTGTTCAAATCTATCCAAAGTGCGCCATCTTCATCCTGATATAAATAGCGTATGTCTGATGAATCGCAGATAATTGAACCACCAACATTCAACAATTCTTTGGCATGTAGCAAAGTTCGCTCCAAATTTGATAATTTCCCTGCAATTCCAATACCATTCATCAACATCAATATGGTATCATACTTTTTATTTTTCAAGGAAAAGAAGTTAGTCTTTTCAGCGTGTAAGTTATTTTTTGTCAAATAAGAAATTGCACCATCAGAAATATCAATGCAATCAACTTGCAATCCAGATTTTTGAAGATACATGGCATGAATACCTGCACCAGCACCAACATCCAACACCTTACCTTTTGCAAGTTCTAAAGCTTTTTGCTCTATCAAGGGCATTTCATCATAATTTCTAAAAAGAACTTCAATCGGAATGATGTCGTCATCACAGATATCTGAAGAAACAATAATATCTTCAGGTTTCTTTTTAGCAGCGTACTCTTGGATGGCAACACCGATAGGGTCACCGTATTTTTTTTCGTTATTAGACATGCTATTTGCTGAACTTAATAATTGTATTCGTCGTAACCGTTATCAAAATCTTCATCGTTGTATCCGTCTTCAAAATCATCTTCGTAATCATCTTCAAAATCATCCTGATCATCATCGCCTGCAAACAAATCTTCTTGCACCATTTTTGAATCTTCAGGTGGAGCAATACCAACAGCCAAATCAACTTTTGGTTTTTCTGTAGATTCATTAACACGCTCTTGCAATTCGATTAAGAATATCCACATTCGCATAAAATCATAAACCAAAATCATTTTCTGATCCAGTTCTTCCATATATTCAGCTAATATAGATTGAGACATTACTCCAGATAAATCTTGATCTTCGTCGGAGTAAGACATATCCATCAAACTGATCTCAAAACCTTTGTCCCATTCATCGTTTGACATGAAAAAAGAACCAATTTCTTTTCCTTCAAAATTGAAAGCAGCCAGAATAGCTCTATAGAAAGTTTCAAAATTTTCTTTTTCGTCAATTATTATATCTCTAAATATTTCTTGATTATTATCTGTATCTAGTAAAATTCTGTATTTGTATGAGCCCATTTGATGATTTTTTGCAAAGATAACTTAAAAATGAAATTTAAAATTACCGATTAACATGATTGTATAATGTTTCTAAGTATTTATCAATATAAAGTTTCTTTTCTTTTGATTTGTACTGTTCAATGTATCTAGGATGTTCAAGAACTGTCATATTCTCAAACATCTTTTCTTTCATGTTCAATTTCTCAATAAAACTTGCATTCTTTTTCCCTAAAACAATCACATTTTGAGAATCAACATTGAATCCAAAATTAATTTTCAAAGTTTTAATCATATAATCCTTTAATGACTTAAACAATTCATTGTCATCGTAATAATTTGCATTTACCCAAGTGTTGAGCGATTTTTCTTTAATAATAGCTAAAGGAAAAGGGGAGTTAATGTAAAAATTTTCAAAGAAGTTAGATGCACCACCAAATTCTCTAATCACGTCGTACAAGAAGACAGATGAAACTTCATGTGTGTGTGCCGATTTCATATTAATCCCACAAACATTTTCAAGTCGTTTTGTATCTGTAAAAGGAACCCCTGTTACTCCAGCTCCATGTCTGCTTGGGTTAATGCCAATAATAAAAGTTCTCTTTTTAAAATCCGAGTAGTACTTTGTATAAAACTTTGTCATCACCTCAATTGTCTCAGGATTATCTAAATAAGGATTTAAAACACTAAATCCACTAGGCAATTGAAAATCATCAACAATTAATTGCTTGTTAAATTGAACGATATTATCACCAAATGAATTCATTTTTTGTATAAAACACTTTTTATCCAAGTTGAAATTTCTTCCAATACAAGAGGTGAAAATGACTGATTTAACTCTCCGTATTCTTCAAGCGTGCATTTATTACATTCTTGGAAAAGATGGTTCATTTTTTCGAAACTTTTTGTTTTTACGTTCAAATTTCCGGCCTCATTTAACGATTTTTTTATCAAATCTAGATTAACGCCTGCTGGAACTTGCAAATCTTCCGTGCCATTGAGGGCAAGTACTGGGCATTTCACCTTTTGCAAAGCTGGAAGCGGGTCATACTTGATAAATGCAACTATCCAAGGATTAAACAGTTGACGTAATTGCGATTCAATAAATTTTGATTTGGTAACGTTGTGAGGTAGCGAAAAAGCAGTGTCATTATCCATTGAATATTGAATTATCTCAGTTACTTTTTTCTCGATTTCAGATTTATTTTCTTTCGTAAGATTTAGAATTTCAGCAAACACTTTTTGATTGATTGCTAGCATTTTCTTAATCTCATTTTCATCTTCACCCATAGATTTAGCAATCATCTCTTGTTGAAGTAATAAAAGTTTATCTCCTCGCAATGCCGGAGCAGCAAGTAAAACAATAAAGTCAATTTTCTTGTTTTTCGAAGCAACAATTGGAGCAATTAGTCCACCTTCACTGTGACCAATTAATCCAATTTTTTTCTTATCAATTTCTTTTTGTTTTGACAGAAAAGCAAAAGCACTTTCCACATCTTTGGCAAAATCAAAAGTTGTGGCATTTGCAAAAGATCCGGTAGATTTACCAAAGCCACGATCATCGAAGCGCAAAACAGCAATTCCATTTCTCGTTAAATAATCAGCAATTATTAAAAATGGTTTGTGACCCAATATTTCTTCATTTCTGTCTTGTGCACCACTTCCGGTAATTAAGATTACCGCAGAGTATTTTCCTGTTTTTTCAGGTAGTGTTAGAGTTCCAGATAGTGAAATTCCAGCATCTTTATTCGGAAAAGTTACATCAATTTCTCTATATGGATAAGGCTTTTTGGGTTCTTGATTTTTTTGTTTTGTTTGTATAACTGTTGAATCTTTAGATAGAATTAAAGGAAAAGTTTGCCCGTTTTGTTGAAAAATTCCACTTATCAACTCATTGTTGTATTCACCATTAAATTCTGCACCTAAATTTAAAATCTCGATAAAGATTTTCGTATCGTGAATGATTGTTTTCGAAGTTTTTATACCAAAAGCACGTTGATCCGGACTATCCAGAGTTGAACTGAATATTTCTCCATCTTTTGCAATGTGAAAAACTAAATTCAATTTAAATCCTTGTAGAGATAACTGCCCGTACCATGTTCCCAGAACTTGTTGTGAGGAACCATAAGTAGATGAAAGTAAAAAAGCTATAATTAACGTATAAAATTTCATTGTAAATAATTGTTTATAAGTATTTTAATTAGAATTACTTAAAGTTTTACTTTGTCTATTTTGACTCATACAATGCTTTTTAATTTAAAACTAATCTAAATTATTTAAATTTTGGAAATAATCAATTCGATTTTTAACATAATTTCTACATTTGATTTACAAATACAAATTATGGAGAATCATTATGATGTGGTTATTATTGGCGCCGGACCTTCAGGCTCAATTGCTGCAGCTAAATTATTAAAGGCTGGTAAAAAAGTATTGATCTTGGAGAAGACAACCTTTCCTCGTTTTGTTATTGGAGAAAGTTTATTGCCTCACATCATGGATTACCTTCAAGAACTAGATTTATTAAAAGTGATTGAAGAGCAAAACTTTCAAATAAAAGATGGAGTTTGCTTTCATCACAATATGTCAAATTGTCCTTTTACATTTAATACACAATATACAAAAGACGCTTGGACCTATACTTGGCAAGTAAAACGAGCAGATTTCGACAATGCATTGATACAAGAAGTTGAAAAACGAGGAGCAGAAGTGATTTACAACGCTGCAGTAACTTCAGTAGATACATCAAAAGAAAAACAAAAAATTAGTTACGCGTTAGACAATGGTGAAGCTAAAACGGTAACAGCAGATTTTTTAATTGATGCCAGTGGATATGGAAGAGTTTTACCAAGGTTAAAAAAATTAGAAACACCTGTTGATACTCCACCTAGAGGGGCTGTATTTACACATATTAAAGATAAAAACAGAACAGAAGAAGCAGGGAAAAATATTTTTGTACATGTATTTAGAGACAATACTGCTTGGTTTTGGTCAATACCTTTTTCTGATGGAACAACTTCTGTAGGCATTGTTTCTGATTCGGATTACATTGAAGAGTGTGCAAAAAACAAAGGCGAAGGCTTTTTAAAACTATTAGCTGAATTCCCTGGAATGGATGGTCGCTTTTCAAATCCTGATATTGTTTTTGAGCCAAAAACAGTAATGAATTATGCTGTTTCAGTTAGTAAATTGTATGATGATGGCTATGTACTTGCAGGAAATGCTACAGAATTTTTAGACCCAACATTTAGCTCAGGGGTACTTTTTGCGGTTGTTTCAGGATATAAAGCTGCGAATAATGCAATTCGTCAGTTAAATGGAGAAGTTGTGGATTGGGATAAAGACTATGCAGAGCCAATAAAATACGGTATTAATGTTTTCAGGACGTATGTTCATGCTTGGTATGACGGCCGATTAGCTACAATATTTTTTGCCAAAGAGAGAAACGAGGAAATAATGAAACAAATATGTTCAGTGCTTGCCGGGTATGTTTGGGATGAAAGTAATCCTTTTGTAAAAAAACACAAAACTATTGTTACTTCTTTAGCAAAGGTTATAAACATAACTCAAGGAAGATAAGGGATTCCAGCTTATAAGTATTCGAATTAGTCGTTTTTAACGGTTAAAAAAACGACTAATTATTAACATCCGAATTATGAATTGAATTTTTCATTATATTATAGACTAATCAAAAAAAAGTCCTCTAAACTTGAGGACTTTGTAGCGAGTCAGTCAGCCGACTGATGAACTCGGAACAACAAACTATTAATCAAAAAAAAGTCCTCTAAACTTGAGGACTTTGTAGCGAGTCAGTCAGCCGACTGATGAACTCGGAACAACAAACTATTAATCAAAAAAAAGTCCTCTAAACTTGAGGACTTTGTAGC
>JBDHXR010000102.1:0-9650 GCA_039810825.1 Fluviicola sp. | reverse complement strand
AAATGATATGCAGTTGGTAGAAATGCTGATTCATTTTACACGTGTTTTTCAAGAAAGCAAACAAACGGATTTAAAAGGTGTTCAGTTTACAATGCATTGGGATGATGCGATGACGGTTGGAAAAAATAAATAAACGAACAAGATATAATCAAAAAAAGCCACTATTTAGTGGCTTTTTTTGATTTAATAGAGATGTTATTTTTTTAAATATGCTTTCGCTTGAGCATCATTTGGATCTAGCTCAAACACTTTGTTCCAAGCAGCATCCGCTTTTTCTTTGTTCTTTTCTGGTGAGTTTACATAGTAATCACCTAAGTACTTATTTGCTTCAATGATGTATGATTTATATACTCCAGAAGTAATGTCTTCTTCAGTTAATGCTGTCAAAAATCCTTCGTACTGAGGTTTAGCAAGGAAAGTACGAGTTTTTGGGTTGTTGTCCATTTGTACACGTGCTCTTGCCTGCCAAAAATATCCACCAGGAAAACTTGGGGCAAAAGCCACTAATTTTCCAAATGTTGTATCAGCATTTTTGAAATCTTTTGGTCCAAAGTAATATGCTCGACCTAATTCATAAAAATCAGTTGCATTCATTTTACTTGGATAATCATTCATTTTCACAGTGTATACTTCTATAAGTTTTGAATAATTCTTGTCTGTGCTGTATATTTTTGCAATGTCTGATAAGTATTCATCCGCTTTGCTTGTATCTTCTTTTGCTGCCGCATAATAGGATTCAACTGCCCTTGTTTTGTTATTCAACTTTTCGTAAATCATACCGATATATTTGTAATCTGTTGAAATGATTTTGTCTTTCGGACAAGTAGCGAAGAACTTCTCTGCTTCTACTAATGCCTCCTTGTAACGAAGACTGTCTTGCGCTTCATTGCATTCATACAAAGAATAATATTTCATACGCTTTGTATACAGATTAGAAAAACCGTCCTTATCAAGTTTTGCCAATTGTGGAAGCACGTTGCAGTATTGTTTTGCACCAAATATAGAAGATGCATAACGGTATCTAGCTTCATCACTGTCATTCAGACTCAAGTATTTCTCCCAACACTCAATAGCTGCTTGGTATTGATCAAATAAGATGTTTAATTCAGCATTTTCGCGGTATGCAGGGGCGTAATTTGGCTCAAGTGCTTGTGCTTTTTTGTATTCTTCGTTTGCTAACTTGTAATTTTGTACACGTTGGTATATTTTAGCCTTGCGTACAATAACACGAGCAGAGTTTGGATTGATAGCCAAAGCATTGTTGTATTGTTCCGTAGCTGCACTCGCGTTAGAGGTGCTTTGTTCCAACAATACATCACCAAGCAAGATAAATGCTTCCATGTTTTTAGTATCCATTTTGGTTACATCGCGTAAATAGCCTTCAGCTAATTTTAAGTTTTTCAATGGAGCTGTGGCGTATGTTTCTGCAATTTGAAACAAAACTGTTGGATTTTTACGTTTTGTTTTCTTAATGATGTTGCAAAATTCTTGGTTAGCTGCAGCAGTATCTCCAGCAAAATACATTGCTTTTGCATTTGAAACTTGCGCTAATAAATTTTCAGGGTTCAGTGTAGCCGCTTTCTTAAACATTGAAATAGCTGAATCTTTCTCTCCAATTTTAACATAAAAATTCCCAAAGTTGAAGAAATTATCAACGTTTGTAGGGTCAACTTGTGTAAGTTTTTGATAATCGACACGTGCCAAATCGTAACGCTCGTTTTCTGTTTTTTTCAATGCATCTTGAAGTGTTTGAGCCGAAGCAAAAACTCCGATACTTAAAGCTGCAACTAATAGTTTAAACTTGTTCATTTTTGTTTATTTTCTGGTTTTCTATTACAAATCTTTTGCCAAAAATAGAATAAACTCAAAACTTCATAGGTCGATTTAACGATTTTTTCGGTTTTTTTACTGATTCCCAATGATTTTTGAGTGAAATGTTTCTTATTCTTCTAGAAGTTGAATGGCTCTTGAAGCTCCTCTTCCAGGTCCTAATTCACATTTTTCCATGAGTAATTGACCTTGTTGACTGTTCAAGAAGTTGATAAAACCGCTACTAATTCTATTGGGAGAACTTGAGGTAATTCCCCAAATCTCTCGAATAAACGGATATTTTTTATCGATAATTGTTGCCCTGTCAGCACGCCAATATTTTCCATTTTCATCTCCAATTCCAACAACTCGGAATTTTTTTAACCTGCTTAATACAACTTTATCATCTAAATCACTAATAAAATTATAGCCCAAAACACCTATTGCGTTTGGGTATTGCTGAATATAATTGATCATTTCTTCGGTTGATTTAGCTGCATGCACATGTTTTGCATAGTTGGCGATTCCAAATTTCGTTAGCAGGGAGTTGAAATTTGCTGATTGTACTCGATCAAACACAACTTCAATTTCTTTGTTTGAAGCTGGCCATGTTGCTTTTTGATTTTTAAGTAGATTAAGAATTTGATCTTGAGTAAATACAGTATCGTTATTTTGATTGTTCACAATAAACACAACCGCATCTCTAGCCAAAAGTGTGCTGGTCATTTCAATTTGGTGTGTTTTTAGGGCCTTTTTTTCTTTATCGGTAAAATCACGTGAGACAAAAATCGTTCTAACTTTACCTGTAGAAAATGCATTCATTGCTTTGGTTTCTGATGTGTATTGAAAAACCAATTGAGCTTCAGGATACACTCCGGAAAAGGTGTAGGAAGCGGTTTCTAACAAGGGCTTAAAGGATTCGTCTGCGTAGCAGATTTGTTTCCCAATGCGAGTTGTTTGAGTACGAGATCCGTTATTTTGACATGCGAAAATGAGCATGATATTCAGAAATGCTATTAAAAAATGCTTCATTTTTTTTGTTTTTTTAGAGTTTTAAAATCTGAGTACACTCGAATTCCTCTAAATACACCATACCCCAACAAGATTAGTATTAAGATGGTTCTTCTACTTCCCGCAAGTCCGGGTTGTAGTAAATTTGTAAATAGTAAAAATGAAGCAAACACAAAACACATGATTACTGTTGCGGCTCCGATAAATGCTGTAATTTGTTTATTCATACTATAAAAAATAAATCCCCGTACTATAAAAGAACGGGGATTACAATAATAAAGTTTATTTAGTTCAATTTAAATGTTACCGGCAATGAATATTTCTGATTAACAGTTTTTCCATTTACTTTTCCAGGTGTCCATTTTGGCATAGCCTTGATAACGCGAACAGCTTCAGCGTCACATTCAGGGCAATCAGTTACACCTTTCTTTACACTAACATTTGAAATATAACCACTTTCACTTACAATAAAACTTAAGTAGCACTTCCCTTGAATACCCATTTCTTGGGCAACTTGTGGGTAGCGAATGTTTTCACCTAAGTATTTCATAAGGGCAGCTCTACCACCAGGAAACTCAGCTTGTTCATCCACGATATCGTAAATAACAGGCTCTTTCTTTTCGATTTTTTCTTCTTTCACTACAGGTTTAATATCCTGCTTTGCAAAAGGGTCTGTTTCTTGGGTGTTTGTAACATCAGATGCTTTTGTATCTTGCAACTCTTCCGTAGTTGGTGGAGGAGTAGTTACTTCATCATCAGTTACAACAGGTGGAAGAAATTGGATTGTTTTTTCCATTGGTGGAATTTCCGGCTCCAATGGTTCAATGATTTCTTCTTCTTTATCGGGCGCATCCAAGGCGAAAGTTGTTAAATCTAAAGGCGTTTCTTGTACTTGTTCTTTTGGAAGGTTTTTTATCACCTTGTAAATCCCAAAAGTAGTACCAATGAAAAGCGTAACACCAACCATAATTAAGATCAACAGTTTGCTATAATTCTTGCGAATTTGGTATGCACCATAAAGTTGATTTCTATTTTGGAATACGATTTCATTACGTTCTGTAGAAGTAACTTGTTGCCAAGATTTGGACGAAAGGTATTCGTATATTGAAATACCAGCTACTACGATTACTATTATTGCTACTAACATACTGTAATTATTTAGCTAATTCTTTGTCCAACAATGCTTGTTCACTGTTCATTAAATCAACTGGAGCAATAACCCCGATTGAAGAAATGTATAGTTCGTCTATTACGTCAATAAAGTTTATGGTTTTGGCTTTCATATCTGTTTTTACCAAAACTTTCAACGCTTCAGGATTTTTCTTTGCTTCAATGATTTCTTTCTTGTAGATTGAATCATTGATTTCCTTGCGTTGCAGCTTCGCATCCAGTTCAATTTTCTTACGGATTACGAATTTATTTTCATCTGCCAATAGTTTTCTAATACCCTGTGGGCCGAAATCCGTTTCAGTTAACTGAGTTGCCGGTTTTCCTTTTTTATTGCCCTCTGGGTAAAATTCTCCTTTGTAATAAAACACACGGTCCTTAGACAATATGAAAGTGATCGCATTGTTTACCTTATTGTCTTCGGGTGGTGGCTGATCTTTCTTTTCTTTTGCAGGATACACCAAGCTCATCATTTTTGGTTTTGCAAAAGTTGAAGTCAATACAAAGAATGTTAACAATAGAAATCCTAAGTCAACCATGGGCGTCATGTCGATACGAGCTGGTGCTTTTTTAGGGCGTTTTTTACCGCCTCCACCGCCGTTGTCTTGTGCTAATTCTGCCATATCACTTAAAATTATATTGGTTTAGCCTCTAACGAGGTAATAAAGTTCAAGTTGTTCAAGTTCAAGTCGCGAAATACGTCTATCGCTTGCTTCACACGTACATATTCTGCTTCCATATCCGCTTTCAACACAAATTTTGGTTTGTAATCGTCTGCTTTCAACGGAGCTGCATTTTTACTATGCTTGGAACTTTCGTCTTCAAATGTTTTCTTTCCGAAATCGAGCATTTCGCGATTAGCGAAATTTATCCAGTCTTTCAATTCGTTATGCGTACTATCACTTGGGATACCAACAGAAGTTTTAAATTCTTTTCTTCCTGTTCCATCCATCGATAAGTACTGTGGCAATTCACTCATAGAACATCCAATACTGCTAATACGTCCGAACTCATCTACTTGTTCTTGCGTAAGAGCAACTTTGTATTTTGCTGCCATTTGAGTAACTATTTTTTGACGCACTTCATACCCTGTACAAGAGAAGAAGATACGCCCGCCTTTATCAACGGTAACCAAAACCAACGTTTTTTCAGGGATATCTTGATCCCCAATTGAAGAAGGTATGGAAATATCAACCGGTTCGTCTGTTCGGAATGTTGCAGCTAACATGAAGAAAGTTACCAATAGGAAAGCCAAATCGACCATGGGTGTCATGTCGATAGACGGCGAACCTTTTGATGTTTTAATCTCTGCCATTCCTTTAGTTTTTACAGATTATCGGATTAATTATTTGCGTTGAAAGCCTGAACGATTGCAAAACCTGCTTCGTCCATAGCGTGAGTCATTTGGTCAATCTTCGTGTTGAAGAAGTTGTACAAGATAGTTGCTACTGTAGAAGCAAAGATACCCAAGAATGTGTTGATCAAGGCTTCAGAGATACCAATTGACAACTGCGTAGTGTCTGGCGATCCAGCTCCCATCGCAGAGAATGCACGAATCATCCCAATTACTGTTCCAATCAAACCAATCAATGTACCTACAGATACACAAGTTGCAACAACAACTAAATTTTTAGACATCATTGGTAGTTCTAGAGAAATAGCCTCTTCAATTTCTTGTTTCAAGATTTCAGCTTTTTTCTCTTTATCGTAAGAGTTATCGTTTTTAATAGACTCATATTTATCCAATCCTGCACGGATTACATTTGCCAATGAACCTTTTTGTTTGTCACACTCTTCAATAGCACCGCTAATGTTGTTTTGCGCTAACAATCCTTTGATTTTTTCAACAAATACATTGATGTTTCCTTTTCCTTTTGTTTTAGAAATACTGATGAAACGTTCGATTGAGAAAATAATCACAACTAAGTTAACTGCTAATAAGAATGGTACAATGATACCACCTTTGTAAACTGTTCCCATAATGTTTCCATCTAATGGATGCTCGTTTGGATCGTTGTTTACGAAATTACTCGGGTCACCTAGGATAAACTTAAAGATCAGGAATCCTACTACCAATGCTATTGCAATGGTTAAAGAGGCAACTAATGAAGAGAAACCTCCAGATTGTTTTGTCTTACTCATAATTTAGCTATTTATAAACTTTATATTTTATTAAGGATTCAAACTTAGTAAAAAGGATTTAATTATTTATTATGCTTTCGTAAAATCCTATCTATTTTTAGTAAAATGTATCTATTTTAGAGTTAACGACGAATAATTTTTTTTGATGAAAGGAGTAAAAAACCTGTTGAGAGCCATTTTTTATGGTATTGACTTAGTATATTTGAAACGCATTTATATTCTAAACAACATGATACAAGTAAAAAATTACGTCTGTGGCTCTTGGGTTGCCGGTGAAGGAGTTGAAACTACGTTACACAATGCAATTACGGGAGCAGAAATCGGTTCGGTTTCTAGCAAAGGAATTGATTTTCAGGAGGTATTGAATTATGGACGTACAATTGGAGGAAATGTTTTGCGAAAAATGACTTTTCAAGAGCGTGGAAGAATGTTGAAGGCTCTTGCTTTGCATTTGTTGTCTAACAAAGAAAAATATTATCAAATTAGTGCTTGGACTGGTGCAACACGAATTGATTCATGGATTGATATTGAAGGAGGTATTGGCAACTTATTTGCAAATGCATCACTACGCAAGCAGTTCCCTGATTTACCATATTATGTTGATGGCTCTGCAGCGCCATTGTCTAAAACGGGTTCATTTATTGGACATCATATTATGGTGCCAAAGCAAGGTGTAGCTGTTCATATAAATGCATTTAATTTTCCTGTTTGGGGAATGTTGGAAAAAATTGCTGTGAATTTAATGGCAGGTGTGCCTGCAGTAGTTAAACCCTCTAGTTCAACCGGATTTCTTACAGAAGCCGTAGTTCAGGATATTGTTTCTTCAAAAATATTACCTGAAGGTGCATTGCAATTGATAAGTGGATCTGCACGTACGCTAATTGATTCTGTTAACTGCCAAGATGTAGTTACATTTACAGGAAGTGCTAGTACAGGATTAACATTGAAAGCTAACCCGGTTATTACACGTGAAAATGTTCCATTTAATTTAGAAGCCGATTCATTGAATGCTACAGTCTTAGGAGAAAAAGCTACTCCAGAATCTGAAGAATTTGATTTGTTTATTCGTGAAACTTTCCGAGAAATGACTGTAAAATGCGGACAGAAATGTACTGCAGTTCGAAGAATTATTGTTCCTGAAAATTTAATTGATGAGGTTCAATCTGCTCTTTCTAGCCGTCTTGCAGCACTGAAAATTGGTGATCCGTCTGTTGAAGGTGTAAAAATGGGTTCGTTGGCTTCTCTTTCTCAAGTGAAAGCCGTAAGAGATAGTGTACTGGAATTGAAACAATCTCAAGCAATTGTTTATGGAGATCTAAATGATTTTGAAGTAATAGGCGCTGATCGAACAAAAGGAGCATTTTTCTCACCTATCTTGTTTAGAAATGATAATCCTTTTGAAAAAACGGACGTACACAACATTGAAGCTTTTGGTCCTGTTGCCACAATTATGCCTTATAAATCTTTAGATGATGCAATCGAATTGGCGAAACTAGGGAAGGGGTCATTGGTGTCTTCAATTGTAACTCCTTGTGATAAAGAAGCAACAGAGTATGTTGTTGGTGCCGCTTGTATGCATGGCCGTATCTTAGTATTGAATAAAGAATGCGCAAAAGAAAGTACAGGACATGGCTCGCCTATGCCATTGTTAACACATGGTGGTCCAGGTAGAGCAGGTGGTGGAGAAGAAATGGGCGGCATGAGAGGAGTGTTGCATTATTTACAGCGTACTGCTATTCAAGGTCACCCAACAACTATTTCGGCAATTACCCAACAATATCAACAAGGTGCTAAAGGAGTATTGTCTGGAATTCATCCGTTCAAAAAGCATTTTGAAGAGTTGGTGGTTGGAGATCAATTACTAACGGAAAGTAGATTAATTACCTCTGAAGATATTGATAAGTTTGCAGAGTTAAGTGGAGATAATTTTTATGCGCACAAGCGTGAAACTGATTTTAACGGAACCATGTTCGATGGTCAAGTTGCACATGGTTATTTCATAATGAGTGCTGCTGCCGGTTTATTTGTAGATAGTTATGAAATGAACCCGGTGTTGCTGAATTATGGAATTGACGAACTAAGATTTACCAAACCTGTATATCCGGGAGCAAATATTCATATTCGATTTACTTGCAAAGAGAAAATGGAATCTGATTTCAATCCAAAAGAAGATGATCCACGCTCTCAAATTAAGAAAGGTGTAGTGAAATGGTTGGTTGAAATGCTGGATGATGATGCTGAAAATCCGTTGGTTGGAATTGCAACAATTTTGACTATGGTGAAATGTAAAGATTAGTGTTTTACTGTAATTGAAGATGGTTCTTGGTGAAAGCTAGGAATCATTTTTTTTTTCTGTACTTTACAATTTTGTAAACAATTTAACAATATTATTCAATTGTTAAATTCAAAAGCCTTTAATACATAGGATTTAATACGTATTCATCCTTATTTTACCGTAACAAAAACTCCAAAACTGCATTGATGAATGCTTCTGGTTGCTCAGCATGTACCCAATGTCCAGCATTTTGAATGGTAATAAAACTTGAGTCGGGAACTTGATTTTCTATTTCTTCAATATCTTCATCATGAATATACCCTGAAAGCTCTCCACGAATAAATAAGGTTTGACACATAATTGGGGTTTGTGGCAGTGCTTCTAAAATTTCAGGCATTGCTCTTTCCAAAACAGGGATATTCATGCGCCAAGCCAATTTCCCTTTTTCAATCCAATACAAGTTTTTAAGTAAAAATTGACGTGTACCGTATTCTGCAACAAAGCGTTGTAATATTTCTTCAGATTCTGAACGAGATGAAAGCGAAGATGCATTGACGGCATGCAATCCTTCTAATATTTGCTGATGATGCATGGGGTAAGATTTTAATCCCATATCAACAACGATTAACTTTTCCACTTTTTCTGGGTAAAGTTGTGCAAATCGAAGAACAGTTTTGCCACCCATCGAGTGACCAATAAGTTTGGCGTTCTTTATTTCAAGGTCATCAAATAATTCTGCTAAATCAGAAGCCAATAAGTCATAATTGAAATCTTCACTCCACTCGGAATGGCCGTGATTTCGTTGGTCCACTAAAATAACTTTATAATATTCTGCAAGTTTTCGGGCGTGTGTTTGCCAGTTGTCTGAATACCCAAAAAGTCCATGAAGAATAAATAAAGGCTCGCCATCGCCCAAAATCCGATGATGTAATTTCATGCATCAAAATTAAGAAAAATGGGAGTAAAAAGAGTGTACTATTTACTTTTCAGAAGTTACTTTTCCAGTTTTGTACTGTCCGTCATGAATTTTCTCGATAACAGCAATCAATTCATCTTGAGAAATCTTTTTATCGTCAAACTTGATACTTGCATTGTTTGTTTCTCGATCTTCTTTGAAGTCAAATGAAACTTGAGCAACACCACCTGTTTCTTTCAGAGCAGAACGGATACTGCCACCACACCCATGTTCACAAGTCATTCCAGAAATTTCAACGGACAATGTGTTGTTTGGAATTACAGCAATTTC
>JBDHXR010000101.1:0-10049 GCA_039810825.1 Fluviicola sp. | reverse complement strand
ATTTTTATTTCAAAAAAAGAAGTAATCATCAATGTTGGTTACAAATCAGAAGGAGTTGTTCCTGCATCTGAATTCCGTTATAATACAGAATTAAAAGTTGGAGATAAAGTTGATGTTTTTGTTGAGTGTCAAGAAGACAAAACAGGTCAATTAGTAATTTCTCACCGTACTGCTCGTATGCACAAGGCATGGATTCGTGTGAACGAAGTATTGCGTTCTGGTGAAGTGATTACAGGTTATGTAAAATGTCGTACAAAAGGTGGTTTAATCGTAGATGTATTTGGTATTGAAGCATTCTTGCCAGGTTCTCAAATTGACGTGAAGCCAATTCGTGATTACGATGTGTACGTTGGTAAAAACATGGAATTCAAAGTGGTTAAAATTAACCAAGAATTCCGTAACGTTGTTGTATCTCATAAAGCACTTATCGAGGCTGAATTGGAAGAACAAAAGAAAGTTATCATCAGCGGCTTAGAGAAAGGACAAGTATTAGAAGGAACTGTGAAAAACATTACTTCTTATGGTGTGTTCATCGATTTAGGTGGAGTAGATGGTTTGATTCACATTACAGATTTATCTTGGGGTCGTGTAAACCACCCGGAAGAAATCTTGGAGTTGGATCAAAAATTGAACGTGGTAATTTTAGATTTCGACGACGACAAGAAACGTATTGCTTTAGGATTGAAGCAACTTCAACCACATCCTTGGGATGCGTTAGATGCTAACGTTGCTGTTGGAGATAAAGTGAAAGGTAAAGTTGTTGTGTTGGCTGATTATGGTGCGTTTATCGAAATCGCTCCGGGCGTAGAAGGTTTGATTCACGTATCTGAAATGAGCTGGTCTCAACATTTACGTTCTGCACAAGACTTTATGCAAGTAGGTGATGAAGTTGAAGCTGTGGTATTGACGTTGGATCGTGAAGAGCGTAAAATGTCATTGGGTATAAAACAATTGATGCCAGATCCATGGTCTGCAATTGAGTCTAAATATGCAGTTGGTACAAAACACAATGCTAAGGTTCGCAACTTTACAAACTTCGGCGTATTTGTTGAATTGGAAGAAGGTGTTGATGGATTGATTCACATTTCTGATTTATCTTGGCAAAAGAAAATCAAGCACCCATCAGAATTTTGTAAGGTAGGTGATGAAATGGAAGTTGTAGTTTTGGAAATTGATCGCGAAAGCCGTCGTATTTCTTTAGGGCACAAACAATTGGAAGAAAATCCATGGGATGTTTTTGAAACAATCTTCGGTGAAGGTTCTAAACATCAAGGTACAATCATTGAAAACAAAGATAAATCTGGTATCGTTTCATTGCCTTATGGTGTTGAAGGAATTTGTCCTGCTAAGCACTTACGCAAAGAAGATGGTTCAAATGCGAAAGTTGATGAAACACTTGACTTCATCGTGATTGAATTCAATAAAGATGCTAAGAAAATCGTTGTTTCTCACACGCGTACATTCGAAGATGCTGTAGCTGAAGAAAAACCAGCAAAAGCTTCTTCTAAAAATGCAGGTTCTTCTACTTCACAAGCAGTAAAAGCAATCAACCAAAGCAATGAAAAATCAACCTTAGGTGATTTGGATGCATTGGCTGCATTGAAAGAAAAAATGGAGGGTAACGATTAATTACACACTATATTTTCAAAATCCCGGTAATTTTTTATCGGGATTTTTTATTTTTTTAGTACTATGTATTGCATAGTACTAAATTTTATTTATCTTTGTCACGTAATGTTGCAATATGAGTAGTGAAAATAATCAAGCGCAAATGCTAAAAGGTGTACTGGAAATGTGCATTTTAAGTATCTTAAACAACAATGAAGCATACACTTCTGAGTTGTTGGACAAACTGAAAAATGCAAAACTGATTGTGGTTGAAGGTACATTGTACCCTTTATTAACTCGACTGAAAAATGCTTCTTGGTTAACGTATCGATGGGAAGAATCTGTTTCTGGGCCGCCTAGAAAATATTATGCAATTACAGAAGAAGGTAAAACAAAATTAAATTCGCTTATGAAAGCTTGGGATGAGCTTCAAACATCAGTAAATACACTAACAACAAATAAATAAGATTATGAAAAAAACCGTTTCTATTCATTTAGGGCATCAATTGTTTATCATCGAAGAAGATGCCTTTGACCGAATTCAATTGTATTTGAATCGGGTTGAAAAAAGTATGGCATCAGAAGAAGGTATTGCTGAGATATTGGAAGATATCGAAATGCGTTTTGCTGAGTTGCTTCAAGAGCATTTAGGGCAAAACAGGAAGGTGGTTGTAATGAACGACGTTTCAGCTGTTATTTCATCATTGGGCGAACCGGAAGAGTTTGCTCAAGATTCGAACACACATTTTGATGAACAAAAATCATCGACTGAAACTAAAAAACGCTTGTTTAGAGATGAAGAAAATGATAAAGTAGGAGGGGTTGCCGCTGGTATAGCTGCTTATTTTGATATAGATCCGGTTGTAATTCGTATCTTGTTTGTAATCTTATTTTTCCTTGGTTTTGGAATTGCATTATATGCTATTTTATGGATTGTAATTCCTGCTGCAAAAACTCCGGCAGATCGCCTGCAAATGCGCGGAGAAAGTGTAACAATTGAAAGTTTGAAAGAAGAATTCGAGAAAGGTTCGAACAAAATTAAAAATGGTGTAAAAGTAGCTTCCGGTAGAGTAAAGGATGGCGCAAACCGCTTTGCTTCTCGAGTAAACAAAGCTGTAAGTAAGGGGATAAAAATCTTTGCTCTATTGATGTTGATCGGTGTTTTCATTTTTACATCGGTTTTTTCTGCTATTGTATTGGGAGGAATTGATGTTGTGCCGGTAACAGGTGATTCTGCATATTTATCGATTCAAGATTTCTTAAGCTTCTTTTTTCCGTCTGGCAAAGCATACAACTTGATTTGGTATGGCATGCTTATTTTTGTTTATTCCTTGGTATTGATTTTTGGATTGTCGGGCTACAGTTTATTGACGAATCAAAAAAATAAATGGATTAAAATCACCAATTCATTTGCTGGCATCATGGTTGGTGTTTCTGTGGTTATGATTGTGTTGGGTTCTTTTCAAACAGCTCGCGATTATGAAGTAAATACAGAAATTGAATTCAGTCACATAACTTCTGATGCTTCTGAAATCCATATCAAAGAAATTCCGCTCATTTTGGAGAATAGGATAGTTACTGACAATGATGGAGTTGACTTTATTTGGCTAAACAATGCTAGAGTGATAGAAAAAGGGATACATTTGACGTTTAAAGAGTCAAAAGATTCATTGTTTCATGTATATCAACGGTATTCTGCTCATGGAATAGACTTAACAAGCGCACAAAGAAGAAGTGCTCACATTCAACACAGTGTCAAGTTTGAAAATACGAATCTACTTATTGATCCGTACTTTACTTTTCCTAAAGGTGATGGACTAAGAAATCAGGAGGTTGAACTTTTGATTCTTGTCCCTAAAGACAAAAAACTCTTTTTAGGAGATAAAATAATTCATGTGCCAAGCAGTGAATTAAACGGGGTGTTTTATCCGAATAATGATTTTGAAACGTATTTAGATGATTGATTTTTGTCACTGTTTTTTCCTTATATTTGTACTTCGGAAAAATAGCAGATATGGCATCAAATTTATCACCAGAAGTACAACAAAAAGTAGATTTTCAGACGTTTAAACAGGAAGTTCTTAATGATTTTCGTTTAGCAAATATTTCGAGAGAAACTTCTTTACTTGGTAGAAAAGAGGTATTGACTGGAAAAGCAAAATTTGGAATTTTTGGTGATGGAAAAGAACTTGCACAATTGGCTTTGGCAAAACAATTCCAAAATGGCGATTTCCGTTCAGGCTATTACCGCGACCAAACATTGATGATGGCTATCGATCAATTGTCTGTACGTGAATACTTTTCCGGTTTATTTGGTCATACCAATATAGAACTTGAACCTCAATCTGCGGGGCGTCAAATGGGCGGACATTTTTCTACGCGTAATCTTGATGAAAATGGTGATTGGAAAAATTTGATGCACCAAAAAAACTCTTCAGCAGATATTTCTCCAACCGGTGGTCAGATGCCTCGCTTACTTGGCTTGGCTCAAGCTTCTAAAGTGTATCGAGAGCATCCAACATTGAAAGACCTTGAAGCATTCAAAAAGTTTTCAAACAATGGAAACGAAGTAGCTTTCGGAACTATTGGTGATGCTTCTACTTCTGAAGGTCCATTCTGGGAAACAATCAATGCTGCTGGTGTATTGCAGGTTCCAATGGTGATGTCGGTATGGGATGATGGATATGGAATTTCAGTACCAAGAGAGTTTCAAACAACGAAAGGGAGTATTTCTGAAGCGCTTTCCGGAATGCAACGCACAAAAGAGAAAAAAGGGTATGAAATATTCGTGACCAAAGGGTGGGACTATGCGCATCTTTGTGAAACTTTTGAAAAAGCTGTTGCTCTTGCTCGAAAAGAACATATTCCTGTTTTGGTTCATGTCAAAGAAGTAAATCAACCACAAGGCCACTCAACATCTGGTTCACACGAGCGATACAAAAACGAAGAGCGATTAAAATGGGAATCTGAATTTGATTGCATAGCAAAGTTCAAAGAATGGATTTTGGCATTCAATGCAGATGGGAATAGGTTGGCTACTGAAGAAGAATTGGATTCTATTGTGAAAGAAGCGAAATCATTTGTTAACGAACAGAAGAAAGAAGCATGGAATTTATTTGTAAAAGAAATTCTAGCTGATTTAGATACCTCAACGGCACTGCTTTCAAAATTAGCAGAAAGCAGCGCGCATTCTGAGTTTATTCAAAATGAAGTAGCATTGCTGAAAAAAGCAATGAACCCAATACGAAAGGATATTTTCAACAGTGTAAGAAAAGTTCTTAGAATGATTCGCACAGAGAATTCTCCTGCAAAATCTGGATTAATTTCGTGGCTTAACAATGAAACAGCAACAAATTACGATCGATACTCAAATTATCTTTTCTCCGAATCTTCATCCAACGCTTTGGCTGTTAAAGAAGTTAAACCATCGTATGATACAGAATCAAAAATGGAAGATGGACGTGTAATTCTTAGAGATAATTACAGAGAAATTTTCAATAAATACCCTCAAGCATTAATTTTTGGTGAAGATGCAGGTAAAATTGGCGGAGTAAATCAATCTTTAGAAGGATTGCAAGAAGAATTTGGCGTTTTACGTGTTGCAGATACCGGAATTCGTGAATGCACCATTATCGGTCAAGGTATTGGCATGGCAATGCGTGGTTTACGACCAATTGCAGAAATTCAATACTTAGATTATTTGCTTTATGGCATTCAAATAATGTCAGATGATTTGGCAACAGTACAATATAGAACGAAAGGTGGACAAAAAGCTCCACTTATTGTTTCAACACGTGGTCATAGATTAGAAGGGATTTGGCACAGTGGTTCACCAATGGGTATGATTATCAACTCCATACGTGGCGTGCATGTTTGTGTTCCTAGAAACATGACAAAAGCTGCAGGGTTTTACAATACCTTGATGCAGGCAGACGAGCCAGCTTTAGTGATTGAACCCTTGAATGGATACCGCATCAAAGAAAAAATGCCGAACAATATTGGTGAGTTTACAACTCCACTTGGTATTCCTGAAATTGTTAGTTCTGGTACTGACATTACGCTTGTTTCTTATGGATCTACATTCAATTTGTGCGAACAAGCATTGCCCATTCTAAAAGAACTTGGAATTTCAATTGAATTGATTGATGCACAAACCTTACTTCCTTTCGATATTCATGCAATTATTGCGAATTCATTAAAAAATACAAATAGATTACTTCTTGTAGATGAGGATGTAAGTTCGGGTGCTACTGCCTTTATGTTGGATCAAATTTTGGTGAAACAAGATGGATATCGCTATTTAGATTCTGCTCCGGTTACTTTAAGTGCTAAAGACCACAGACCAGCATACGGAACAGATGGAGATTATTTTTCTAAGCCAAGCATTGATGACATTGTAGAGGCAGCTTATTTGATGATGAATGAAGTAGATCCGTCAATGTTTCCTTCATTCTATTAGAAGTAAGGATATTCTTATTGAATGACAAAAAAAGAAAAAGCAAAATTCATTGTTGATTCTCTGGAAGAACTTTTTCCTGAAACTCCAATTCCATTAGATCATTGGGATGCTTACACTTTATTAATTGCGGTTTTACTTTCTGCCCAATGCACAGATGAGCGTGTAAACAAAATCACACCAATTCTTTTTAGGCGCGCATCTACACCACAAGAAATGATAAAGCTTACTGTAGAAGAAATCAGGGAAATAATAAAGCCGTGTGGATTATCTCCTAGAAAATCTCAAGCAATTTTTGATTTGTCTCACATCTTGCTAAACGAACATCAAGGTAAAGTACCTCAAAGTTTTGAAGAGTTAGAGAAATTACCAGGAGTAGGGCATAAGACAGCTTCGGTTGTTATGTCTCAGGCTTTCGGTGTTCCAGCCTTTCCAGTTGATACACACATCCATCGGTTGTTAACACGTTGGGGAATTACAAACGGCAAAAACGTTGAGCAAACTGAAAAGGACGCAAAAAGTATTTTCCCTAAAGAGATTTGGAATAAATTACACTTGCAAATTATATTTTATGGACGTAGCCATTCACCTGCCCGTTCGCCCAAAAAAGAGATAGATTTTATCACAATGAAAATTGGGACGAAAGCAGCGTTGACAGAGTTGAAATAATAAATCCCAATTTATAGATTAAATCGGGATTTATTATATGTATTCAAATTAAGTTTATTTCTTCGCTTCTTCTAGCATTGCCATGTACTTTGTTGCTTTTTCAGTATTTTTTGTAGCTCGACAAATTTTCACCAAACTATTCAAAACTTCAACATCTTTTGGTTGGATTGCAATGTATTTCTCTAGAGGAGATAAAGCATGACCGTAGAATTCTAGGCTTTTTGCAAACAACTCATCTGCTTCTTTTTTAGCGTTAACAGGTAAGCCATCTGCTTTTTGTCTTAATTCTAACCCTTTACTTGAGAAATAACTTCCCATATTGTAATAGGCATCTGCATAATTCGGGTCAATCTCAACTGCTTTATTTAAGTTGTCAAGTACCATTTGGTCATCTTTCATATCCATAGCAATGGTACCAAGTGCAAAATACAAGTGCTTATCTTTTGGAGACTTTGTAATTGCATGCTTCAAAAACTCAACTGCTTTTTCATTTTCACCTGCTTTGATGTATGCCATAGCAGTTGCTCTATATGTAGTTTCAGGTTGATAGCCCATTTCAGCACATTTTTTATAGTACTCTGCAGCTTTTACCCAGTTTGTATCAGATTCAGCAGACAACCCTTGGTAATAATAATATACTGTATCAACTTTACCAATAATTGAATTGTATTCATTAATTAATCCAAATGCTTTTTCTGCTTCTTTAAACTTTTTAGCCTCATAAGCAGTTTGTCCAAGCGGGTGCATCATTTGCTTAATTGTGTTCACACTGTTTTCAATATCAGATTTGTACTTAGTAGAACCGTTGTACGATGCCTTGTATGCATCTACACTTATTTGAAGTGCATTTTCAGGAACATTTTTATTGAATTCAGCATCACCCAACATTGCTAAGAAAGCCAATGAAGTGTAAATTTCTCCTTTGTAGAACAAAGTTTTTGGACTTTTTTCAGTTTCAGGGTTGGTTGAAGCAGCGTCGATTGATTTTTTTGCACGCAACAAAGCCGATTTTGCATCGTCTAATTTCTGCATCATTTGTGCTTTTTCAAATGCTTGATATGCTACTGCAGCATCTGTCTCAACTTGTTTTTGTGCAAACGTTACATTTGATGACAAAGTCATGCCTGCAAGTAAGCTAACTCCTAGAATTATTTTTTTCATAGTCTATTTTGTTTTTTTCGATTTATTTCAACTTTTGTGCCAAACCTTGATTAATCTTCAGATTCAGTTGTTTCAGTATCTTCAAAACCTCCTTCGCTTTCTCCATCTTCAAATTCATCTTCTTCATCAGAACGCGGTACTCTTGCTACTGCAGCAATTTCAGCATTTCCTTTTAAGTTGATTAATTTCACACCTTGTGCAGCTCTTCCCATTACTCGAATCGAATCAATGTGCATACGAATAGCCACACCAGCTTTTGTAATGATCATCAAATCATCTTCATCTGCTACCAATTTGATGGCTAACAAAGGACCTGTTTTTTCAGTTATAGAAATTGTCTTCACACCTTTACCACCTCTGTTTGTTATTCTGTAAACGGGTTCTCCGTCTTCAGGGTCATTCAAGAATGAACGTTTTCCAAAGCCTTTTTCAGAAACCACCAAAATTGTTTCGGTTTCATTCTCCACACAAATCATTCCCACAACTTCGTCATTGTCGTTTTGCAAAGTCACAGCTTTTACTCCGGAAGCATTTCTACCCATAGGTCGAACTTTTTCTTCGTTGAATCGAATTGCTCTACCCGATTTTGTAGCTAGTACCATTTCATTAGTACCATTCGTTAATCGTGCTTCTAATAGCTCATCATTTTCACGAATAGTTATTGCATTGATACCGTTTGCTCTTGGTCTGGAATATGCTTCTAGTGAAGTTTTCTTGATGATACCTTGCTTGGTACACATAACAATGAAATTGTTCTCAACATACTCTTTATCTGTCAAATCTTTCACCTTCACATAAGCCTTGATTTTGTCATCTTGCTCAATGTTCAATAAGTTTTGAATAGCGCGGCCTTTTGCAGTTTTATTTCCTTCAGGAATTTCAAAAACACGCATCCAGAAGCAACGTCCCTTCTCTGTGAAAATCAATAAATAATTATGATTTGTAGCAACAAATAAATGTTCTAAGAAATCTTTATCTCTAGTTGTAGAACCTTTCGATCCCATTCCACCTCTTGCTTGAACTTTATATTCATCTAAGCTAGTGCGTTTGATGTAGCCTGCGTGTGAAATGGTAACAACTACTTCCTCATCCGGAATTAAATCCTCAATTCTCATTTCTGAAGCAGCATACTCAATTACCGAACGTCTAGCATCTCCATATTTACTACGTACTTCAATTAATTCATCTTTGATAATTTGCATTCTTCGAGCTTCGTTTGCTAAGATGTCCTTTAAATCTGCAATCAAAGCCATTAATTCAGCAAATTCAGCACGCAGTTTATCTTGCTCTAAACCTGTTAATTGACGTAAACGCATTTCAACAATGGCACGAGCCTGTATGTCTGAAAGTGAAAAGCGAGACATCAATTGTTCTCTTGCTTCTTCTGGACTTTTAGATGCACGAATAAGTTTTATTACTTCGTCAATATTGTCAGATGCTATGATTAAACCTTCAAGAATATGTGCTCTTTCTTCTGCTTTTCTCAATTCAAATTGTGTGCGTCTAATCACCACTTCGTGTCTAAACTTCACAAATTCTGCAATCATTTCCTTCAGGTTCAACAAACGTGGTCTGCCGTCAACCAAGCAAATATTGTTTATAGAAAAAGAACTTTGAAGCGCAGTGTATTTATACAATTTATTCAACACTACATTTGGAATTGCATCTCTCTTTAATTCGTAAACGATGCGCATACCATTTCTGTCAGACTCGTCTCTGATGTCTGATATTCCTTCAATTTTTTTATCATTTACAAGTTCAGCAGTCTTTTTAATCAATTCAGACTTGTTTACTTGATATGGAATTTCGGATACAATAATTTGCTCGTGATTGCCCGATGATGAGGTTTCAATTTCAGCTTTTCCTCGAATTACAACACGTCCACGACCCGTCATCAACGCATCTCGTGCACCTTCAACACCATAAATAATTCCTCCAGTTGGAAAATCTGGAGCTTTCACAAAGTTAACCAATTGCTCATCGTCAATATCGTGGTCATCTACGTAAGCAACAATTGCATCAACAACTTCAGATAAATTATGAGGCGCCATGTTTGTAGCCATACCAACTGCAATTCCGCTTGATCCGTTTACCAATAAGTTAGGAATTTTTGTAGGTAAAACTGTAGGTTCTTTTAACGTATCATCAAAGTTTG
>JBDHXR010000100.1:0-10486 GCA_039810825.1 Fluviicola sp. | reverse complement strand
CTTTTCTAAAACACTTTCCTACAATTACACAATATTGTAAAAATGTTGGGATTAATGTGCAAACAGATTTAATTCCTATTGTGCCGGTTGCACATTATCAATGTGGTGGCATTACAGTAGATCATGAATCAAAAACTTCCATTGAGAATTTATATGCAATAGGTGAATGTTCAAGAACAGGGTTGCACGGAAACAATCGATTGGCATCAAATTCTTTGCTTGAAGCACTTGTTTTTGCTCATTTAGCTCAAGTTTCTATATGCAACTCTACTCTTTCTAAAACTGAATTTCCGGAGTATTCGATACTCGAAACGTGTGTAAATGAACGTTTTTCAGAAGAAATAGCAAAACAAAAACAGCTGCTGAAAACGTCGATGACTGCACTGTTTATACAAAAAAAGCCTATTGAACTTGTAAAGAAAACCATAGAAATGCTGAAAGTTGAACTCACAAGTAACCCTATTATTTCATTGCAACAAAAAGAATTGCAAAATCTAATCAATGTATCCATGTTGATTATTAGTGAGTTAGAATTAAACAGCTAATTTTTTCATTTTCTAGTTAAACCTTTTTTTCGGTAGTCTGTCAAAATGTAAAATTAAGACGATGAAAAAATTACTTGCCCTAGGACTTTTGATTGGAATTTCTCTTTTCATTTCCACAGAAACAACATTTGCTCAAAAAAAAGTGGTTGTAGTACACAAAAAAGGTCACCACCACCCCAATAAAAAAGTGGTAGTTGTGCACAAAAGCAAATATAGACCACGCACAGCGGTAGTGTATCACCCAGGTTGGGGACCTCACAAAGCGTATCACAGACGTTGGATATTTTTCCCTAAATACAACTTGTACTGGGACAATTGGCGTAACGTTTACTTCTACAGAAATGGCTCAGTTTGGGCATATTCTAAAACAAAGCCAACAATTGTTGTAAAAGTCAACTTAGACAAAGAAAAACAATATGAGATGAAAGAAAGTGATGACGACAACGATGTTATTTATGAAACAAACGAAGCGCACAAATCTGAATACAAAGAATAGCTAATGGTACTTACCCGGAATTAAATAATTCTTAACATAATCTTCAATGCCCTGTTCCAAAGTATGGAATGGGGTTTTGTATCCTTGATCAATTAGTTTCTTCATTGAAGCTTCAGTAAAATACTGGTAATTATCTCGAATATCTTCAGGAGTATCCACAAACGAGATATTTTCTTGCTTCCCTAATGCAGTAAAAGTATTTCTTGCTAAATCTAAAAAAGTGCGCGCTTTTCCTGAGCCTAAATTGTAAATTCCAGATTTGGCCTTTCCTTCCATCAAAAACGAAATGACTGAAGCTACGTCTTTTACGTAAATAAAGTCACGCATTTGTTCACCATCTTTGAATTTAGGGTTGTGAGAGCGAAACAAGCGCATGCTTCCATTTTCATTTACTTGATTATATGTATGGAAAATAACTGACGCCATTCGTCCTTTGTGGTATTCATTTGGCCCATACACATTGAAAAACTTTAATCCATACCAATGAGGTGGTTGCTCTTTCTGTTCCAAAGCCCAAATATCAAACCACTGTTTAGACCAGCCATAAGGATTTAAAGGATGCAATTGAGCAATGTTACTTTCGTTGTCTTCGTATCCAAACTCGCCTAAACCGTAAGTTGCAGCTGAACTAGCATATACAAGTGGAATGTTTAAGCGTACACAATGTTTCCAAACCATTTTGGAATAAGAAACATTCAATTCTTCAAATAATTGCTCGTCAAATTCAGTAGTATCAGTGCGTGCCCCAATGTGCAATACACAAGTAATTTGAGTTCCATTACTCTGCATCCAAACATCAAAATCTGAGCGTTCAACTTTTGCAGCAAACAATTTACCTTCCAAATTGTGTTTTTTTTCAGTTTTAGAAAAATCATCAACCAATATCAAGTTTTCAATTCCTTGTTGATTCAATGCTCCTACCAAATAACTTCCAATAAATCCGGCTGCCCCAGTTACTACAATCATTATCTATAATTTTCACAAAAATAAGAAATAGTATTGGGAAGAAATAAAAATTGTAAAGAGCCTATCAAAAAAACGCAACTATTAATACTTGTTAAAATCAAAACAAGTAAAATTCTTTCATTATCTTTGCTGTTCAACGAGCAAATCAAGTGCAAGCTTGAAAATAAAGAACATTTTATCCATGGGAGAATTTCAATACAATGATGAGGTGACTGAAAAAATTGCTTCACAATACAAGAATATTATTGACATTATTGGAGAAGACAGCAACAGAGAAGGCCTATTAAAAACACCTGAACGTGTAGCAAAAGCATATCAATTCTTAACACAAGGATACAAACAACATCCAGAAGAAATATTGAAAAGTGCGCTATTTCATGAATCTTACTCGGAAATGGTCATAGTGAAAGACATCGAGGTATATTCGATGTGTGAGCACCACATTTTACCTTTTTTCGGAAAAGCCCATATTGCTTATATCCCAAATGGCACCATCGTTGGATTAAGCAAAATACCACGTGTTGTTGAAGCATTTAGCAGAAGGTTACAAGTTCAAGAACGATTAACTATCGAAATTAGAGATTGCATTCAACAAACTTTAAAACCCTTAGGCGTTGCAGTTGTCTTGGAATGCAAACACATGTGTATGCAAATGCGCGGTGTTGAGAAACAAAACTCAACCACCACAACAAGCGCTTTTACCGGAACTTTTCTTTCCAATGATTCAACTAGAAAAGAATTTATTAATTTAGTACGTTCAGAATTACATTAACACAAGATTTATGAGTGAAATTATCGACAATTACAATTTTGACACAGTAGAAAAAAAGGCTGCTGCTCGTCAATTCTTTACCCGTGTATATGCATTTATGTTCTTTGCACTTTTAGTTTCCGGGCTTGTTGCCTATCGATATGGAACGGTAGAGTTTATTACTAAATATTTTGTCAATGTAAAAGCAGATGGAACACCAAGTATGTCAATGCTATACTATGTTGTGCTGTTTGCTCCAATAGGTGTAGCGTTGCTTATGCAAACCATGATAAACATATTGTCATTCTCATTATTGTTCGGGCTTTTTGCTTTGTATAGCATATTGATGGGATTATCTTTATCCTTTATTTTCCTTGTCTACTCCATGCAATCTATAGCTATAGTTTTTGCTGTAACCTCTGGTGCATTTGGTGCAATGGCAATTATGGGTTATGTAACGCAAGTAGATTTAACCAAGTTTGGAAGCATCTTAATGATGGGTTTTTGGGGCATCTTCATTGCATCAATCGTAAATGTATTTATAGGGTGGGAAAGTTTGAATTTCATTATTTCCATCATAGGAGTAGTTGTTTTTACAGGATTAACAGCTTATCACATGCAGCAATTAAAACATTTTGCGCATGACTCAACCCTTAATGAAACTGAAAAAAACAAGATGGCATTGTTGGGTGGATTTACATTGTACATCTTATTTGTCAACCTTTTTCTTTCTCTACTTCAATTATTTGGCAGTAAAGAGTAAGAAAAAATAGAAGCAAACACTTCGATTTATTAAAACAAAAACTTACATTTGACTAAAATTTAGAAACTATGTCAGATCACACAGAACACCACGCAGATAACCACGAAAAAGAAAAGTATAATACATTCTTTGAACCAACAACTGTAGGTATCGGGTTTGTTGTAACTGCACTTTTGCTTGGAGTAATCGCATACATCTACATATTCGGGTAACAAATATTTGCCCTGTTTATGTTTGATTGTGTCTATTTTTAATATAGACGGATATGCCTTTCAATTCAATTTTTGCATGGATCATGAAGAAAAGGCTTCATCAAATAGAGCTTTTTCGCAAGTATCCTCATGATGTGCAAAATGAGTTACTTGAACGATTAATTGAACAGGGTAAACAAACCGAATACGGAAAAACACTTGCCTTTCACAAAATTTCTAGCTATACAGATTTCAACTGTACTGTGCCTCTGGTTTCATATGATACACTAAAACCATGGGTTGATCGCCTAATGGAAGGGGAACAAGGTCTGTTGTATAGTCAAGAAACAAAATGGTTTGCAAAAAGTTCTGGAACCACAAACGATAGAAGCAAATTCATTCCGGTAACAAGAGAGTCTTTAGAAGAATGCCATTACAAAGGTGGAAAAGACTTATTGGCTCTTTATTATGAAAACTTCCCCAATAGAAAATTATACAATGGCAAGCATTTAATTATAGGTGGTAGCGCGCAAGTACTTCCTATTTCTGAAGATGCCTATACGGGAGATTTATCTGCTATAATCCTGAAGAACTTACCCTGGTGGGCCGAAATCAGAAGAACACCTTCCAAAGAAATTGCCTTGATGAGCAATTGGGAGGAGAAAGTTGAAAAAATGGCTTTAAGCACCATTCAAGAAGATGTGTATGTAATTGCCGGTGTGCCGAGCTGGACACTTTTACTCTCCAAAAAAATATTAGAAATCACAGGTAAAAAACACTTGCGAGAAGTTTGGCCCAATCTTGAATTGTTTCTGCATGGATGGGTTAATTTTGAACCCTATAGAAATGCTTTCGAGGAACTTATTCCTTTTGAAAACATGAATTATGTAGAAACCTATAATGCTTCAGAAGGTTTTTTTTGTATTCAAGACCAAGTGAACTCAAACGAATTATTACTCATGCTCGATTACGGAATATTCTATGAATTTATTCCGATGAAAGATTTTGATGATACAAATTCAAAAAATGTTATCCCGTTATCAAAGATTGAATTGGGCACCGAGTATGCCTTGGTGATTTCTACTAATGGAGGATTGTGGCGTTACATTTTGGGAGATACAATTGTTTTTACAAGTAAATTTCCTTACCGCTTCAAAATTAGTGGAAGAACAAGTCACTATATAAACACCTTTGGCGAAGAAGTTTCTGTGAGCAATGTAGAAAAAGCAATGGGACATGCTTGTGCTAAAACAAATGCAATTGTTAAAGAGTTTACTGTTGCCCCTATTTTTATGAGTGATGGAAAAGCCGGAAGGCATGAGTGGGTCATTGAATTTATTCGAAACCCAAATGACGAACAACGCTTTGCAAATCTGCTGGATGAAAAATTAAGAGAAATAAACTCTGATTACGACGCTAAACGTACAAAAGATTTAATTATTAACACACCCCAATTACATGTGTTGCAAGAAGCAGGATTCGAAAAATGGTTGGCACAAAAAGGGAAATTAGGTGGACAAAATAAAGTACCCCGAGTAACAAACAACCGAATAATTGTGGAACAACTTTTGAGTACATACGCATACAAAACTATTTAAGCATGAGAATTATCCTAAGTTGCTTTTGTTTCATTTATTTAAACATTGCTTTTACGCAAGAGAAATGGGTGTTGTTATGGAAAACAGACATGGATTCTACTGCTATTTGGGATACAGATGGCTTAAGTCAGTGTTATGTCTTTCAACGACAAAACATACAAAAACTGAGTGCATCAGGAAAATTGATGCTTGAAGAAAGCAATAAATCTTATGGAGACATAGAAAAAATAGATGCGCTAAATCCTTTAAAGATTGCTTTTTTTTCTGAATCTCAACAACGCATCTGCTTTTTAGACAACGCATTAGCCTTGCAACAAAATTGCATCAATTTGAGTGATTTAGATGTGAACCTAGGAACTACAATTAGTTCATCTGGGCAAACAGATCGCATTTGGATTTACGATGAACCAAACCAACGAGTTGAATTGGTTACATTGCGCAACAACCAAAGTCAAATCATTCAAAACATCAATCGTTTGTTGGGATTCGACCACATCATAAACATCCAAGAAATCAACAATTTGCTTTATGTATTTGATGACAAACACCAAATTGCTTGGCTAGACCAGTATGGAAATTTCATTGACGCCCTTACATTACCTCCTTTTGGTGCTGCATACCCAATTCAAGACTATATTTTATTCTCAGAAGACAAGAAAATTAATGCAGTGCACACAGTTACAGAAGACAAACAACTATTTTTCGATCAAGACATCTTAGACTCATCCATTATTAAATTTAAAACCTTTGCAAACTTGATTTTTATACAAACCAAAACAACACTATATTGCTTTACACTCAAAAAGAATGAATAATTCTAGCTTATCCAGAAGTTTGAAATCATAATGCTTGAAATTAACTAAGGAAAAGTTTGAATTTAATAATTTCAAAATCTTTTCGAAAAAGTAGGAATTGAACTAATAATTTGTAATTTAGTCATCCTTAAAACTCAGTCATTATGCATATTGCTGTTGCAGGAAATATTGGATCAGGAAAGACAACTTTAACAACGTTGCTTGCAAAACATTACAATTGGGAAACCCATCTGGAAGACGTGGATACCAATCCATATTTGAATGATTTTTATGAAGACATGCAACGCTGGTCTTTTAATCTACAAATCTATTACCTCAACTCTAGATTTACACAGATTCAAGAAATAAAAAGCAGTAATTCCAATGTAATTCAAGACAGAACCATATACGAAGACGCTTTTATTTTTGCTCCCAATTTACATTCAATGGGCTTGATGACAACCCGTGATTTTGAAAATTATTTCTCGTTGTTCAACTTAATGGACTCTTTTGTTTCTGCTCCCGATTTGTTAATTTATTTACGTGCATCTGTTCCTACTTTAGTAAATCAAATTCAACAAAGAGGACGTGAATACGAAGAAAGTATTCGATTGGATTACTTAAAAAGGCTAAATGAGCGTTACGAAGCATGGATTTCTACATACGATAATGGGAAATTACTAATCATCGATGTTGATAACAACCGCTTTCATGAAAGTCAAGAAGATTTAGGTATTATCATTCAATCTATTGATGCTGAGATCAACGGTTTATTCTAACTCTAAATTTTCTGTTCCTTCTTGCCTTGAGAAATTCTCAACCAATACCGCAATTTCTGCAATCAACGAGTCTTTCTGTTCATCGCTCGCTCGTTTTTGGTAAAAATATTCAGAAAGTAAAAGTTGAGTTTCTAAAATTGAACTTTCTGAAGGCAAGGTTTCAAAATTTTCGATCACTGTAAGTGCTTCCAGCGCATCAGAAAAATCTCCCTCGATTGCAAACAACGTGAAATCAGCTAGATAAGGAGAGAATTCAAGTTTGGAATTCCAAAATGTTACCAAAAGTTTACGCTGAATGTTCTCATATTTTGGATTCCGAAAAGCCATTATCAAAGGCTCTATTGTTGAAGTATCTTTTAATCCTTGGAGCAATTGTTCAACCAATTTTTCATTGGATTCAGACAAACCTTCACACCAAACCTGCAAAACAGGTTCAATAATTGAAACATGGCCATGAACAGAAAAAGCCTTTAATGCCGCCTCAATCTTTGCACTGTTTTTACTTTTTAAATCTAGAACAAATTGGTTTAATTTTTCTTGTTCTTGTTTCGATATTTTTTTAACCGTCACCTTTCAAAATTTATGCAAAAGTACAAAATACCACTATCTTTGCATGTAATGAAGGGGTTCATTTTATTAAGTCTTGTATTTTTTATTTTTTCTGGCTGCAAGCTGGAAGAAGCAAAACCACTTAGACACAAAAGAATTGTAATCTGTTCAGACACCTATTGCAAAGCAGACAGTTTGTTAGCAAAAAAAATTGGTAACGAAGCAAAAGTTAAAGTTGAATTGTGGTATATGCCACGTGAAGAAATGGAAACATGGATTCTTAAAAACAGATACAACGCTCCGTTCGATGCACTAATTATTAGTTCAGAAGCTTTTCGAACAAAACTAAAAGACTCGAATGTATTATCGCCGATCACTGGGGAAAGTACTTTTAAGGACATTCAACGTCAATTTTACAATACACACAAAAAGTGGCTTACCTTATGCCATGATCCTTTAATAATTGGTAATAAAAAAGATTCTACTGAAGCATGCTACGCAATCAATTGGAACAAAGTCAAATCAGATAGCATTCCACTTTATTTTAAAGTGAAAAAGAACAGTTCGTTCTTTTTGACCCGACTAAAAAATTCTAAACGATTTTCAAATTATCCTCTTACTCAGGACCCTAATAGTTCACCTTATTTTCTTATCCAACTTTCAGAATTGATCGATCAGAAAAAGAAACCTGCATGCTACTCTTACGTTCTAGAAAACAAGAAGTTTTTAACCCTTTCAACGTCAATTAGTATCTACAAATTCTCGCGCAATCGAGATGCCACAAATCAAATTGTAGCTCTATTTTCAAAGCACCGTTATCAATTTGCTGCAAACAAGAATCAACTCTCTCCGTTCAAAGACATTAAACCAAATTGGGAGATATCGCGATTAACAATACATTGATCTTTATTCACTTAATGTTAATATTGTTAACAATTAATTTCATTTTAGCCGACTAAATATTAAAATAATTTATAAATTAGGGGAGCTATTCGAAAAATTAAACTAACTGCGTATGAATTCAAAACGAATTCGACTAAACACAGACAATAGAGTGCAGGCTTTACGTGCTTTCACTGTTTCTTACTTTATTGTTGCTCTTTTCATTATTGGGTTTATTTATAATGAAATTTCACATATATTTATCCCGTTAATGGGAATACTATTTGCTAGTGTTCTGTATTACTTGATACGAAAATCACTTTTTCACTACATCGCTACAGGTTATATTCAAGATGATTATATTGTCATCAAAGTATTGTCTGAAAAGTCTTATATTTTAGATAAAAAATACATCAAAGCCATTAAGCATATTCCATGTTTATTTTTTACAATCACGCAAATTCATTTTAAATTTGATGGAATTAAGCACCGTGTGGCCTTGGTGAGTGGCAATATTTACAGTAAGAAAATAAAAGAGTTATTGTCAACTGTAATCAAACAAAAAAAAGCAAGTCATAAGCCGGGTTCTGTAAACCTAGGTGTATAACACGAAGGCTGACTGTCATTTATCTGGTACAATAGTCACCTATTGCATCTATCGATCTACCCTCCAAGCATCCGTCAGTTGACGAAAGAGAACGAGCAGCCCTACTCGCTTGGTTTACATGATCTTTCAACTCGTGAGGTTTACCTAGCTTCCAAATGTCACCACTGGAACGGTGAGCTCTTACCCCACCTTTTCACCCTTACCTATCAAAGACAGGCGGTTTGTTTTCTGCTGCACTTTCTGTTCCTGCTTTCACAAGACCTTCCTGTTAGGAAGCACGATTGCTCTATGTTGCCCGGACTTTCCTCCCCGACGATTGCCTAAGCTCTATCAGGGCGACAGCCGACTTGCTTGCACAAAAATACGCTTATTTTACAAATCTAGAAATGGAATACAGTGAATTACTTTTCACAACTACCGCATAGGTTCCACTATGTAATTCTGATATATCTACTCCAGTAAATAGGTCATTTCCTGACATCTCTTTAACTACTTTACCTGCTTGATCAACAATAAAAAGTCCCTCAATTTCCTTTTCTGAATTTACAAAAATCAAACTACTTGCCGGATTCGGATATACTTCAATATTAAAAGCATTGTTGTTTTCAGACATTCCAAGTAGATTATCTCTGTATTCTATTGAAGTGACAACTTCATTACCCAAGACTACATTGGTTTTTATTCGCAAAATAGCTTCCTTATCACTCGTAGAACGCCATTCGTATTCATGTGTTTCAGGTATCGTTAAAGGCAACCACATACCTGTTCCGCTTACAGAAAGGTAAATTGAATCTTTTTCATGAATGATATGATGAATGCGAAGTGCATCAAATTGACCAAAAGGAGTAATAATACTTCCCCAACCATCAACAGAAGAATATCGTTGGCGAGATTGTTTCCATTTTGCATCATAAATTGGATTCATATCTAAGCTGGTATATCCTCTAGATTGGTACGAATCTCCATAATTTAAAGGCAATACATATTTCGTTTCAATAGTATCTGAACGAAACCCTAAACCTTGTCCTTGCACTTTAAATTCGTATCCAACTTGTGTAATTTTGGAAGTTTCATTTTTCACAAAAGCATTCATGTCTGTAATTGAAACGGGCAATACAGATGTAATTTGAGCCAAAGGAATATCCGTAGTTGAATGGAAATATGTTGCCTTATATTGTGCCGGGGCAAAACTACCGAAAGCAATTGTGGAGAAAAAGCTTAACGACGTCATTGGCTTCGTAACAAATGTTTTTTGTGAACTAGAAGCTAAATTGGAAAAATCCCAAGTATGGTTTGCTCCTGTTGTGCTGTAATCTATTTGCAAATCAAGTGTCTGACTAAAAACATAGGATTGATTCGCGCTACAAAAGTTGGATGATGTTAATGTAATTTGTGCGTAAATTGTTGTGCACAATAGAGATAGCGTCAAAGTAACTAGTTTCATTTTCAAGTAGTTTGGTCAAATGTACTGCAATTATTTGAAACACAAACTAAAAAGTTCTTCTGATTAATAATTGACCACTAAAAGGAATAGCAACCGACTTACCCAAATAGAAATCTGTATG
>JBDHXR010000099.1:0-10523 GCA_039810825.1 Fluviicola sp. | reverse complement strand
TTTTAAATGTAATTGGCGATTTTGTTGCCTGACTAACAGTTGTTTTTGCCGGAGCCGGTTTAGCTTCTTTTGTTTGAGCAATTGCACTAAAAGTAAAAAATGAAACTGCTACTATTGCTAATGTTTTCATGTGTTTAATGTTATTATGTTGTACAAGAATACGAACTCTTTTTTAGTTCTTTTCAATATTAACAAAAATTTAGCCAAAAATAAACGTATTATACTCACCCGTATAAGCTTCGGCGGGGCGGAACTTCAGTTTCTGTGTGTTACACTATTCTGGAGTTAAAAACTTCGATTATACAACATTTTTAATTAGTTCCGTTCTGCTGAAGCTTGAAATATCGAGCACTCAATTTTTTATTAGAAGTGGTTCAACAATTCTATCAGATTACAAACCAGTTGAATTAAGGTATTGAGAATTGAAAAGTTGTAAAATATCTAAAAAAATGTTTAGGACTTAATGATGTTTTTTAAACCATAACTTGACTCGACTTATGGGATAGGCACATAGAACCGCATAGCAAAAAATAAAAACTATGTGAGCCTATGTTTCTATGTGGTCAATAGTAAACATATGTTGATGTTCACTTATCTGCTATGAAAAAAGCTTATGGTAAAATTGTGAATACCTATTTAATCAATAATCACAAAATTTATAGTCATTTGCCGTATTGTACAAATTAAAAAAAACAACGACTTTTGAAAAAAAATCAGATGATTCGAATCGCAATTGCAGAAGATAACTTGTTTTTAGCAAAATCTATCCAAGAGAAGCTTTCATTGTATCCAGACGAGTTAAAGTTTGTGTTTCATAGTTTAAACGGTCAATTATTGCTTAATAAACTAGAAGAAAACCCAAAAATTGATGTTGTATTGATGGATATACAAATGCCTGAATTGGATGGTGTTGAAACAACGCGTGTTATTCATTCAAAATTCCCGCATATCAAAGTTGTTATGCTTACCGTATTGGATGATGAGGAATCTATATTCAATGCAATACTAGCAGGAGCAAATGGGTATTTAATGAAAGAGGAAAACCCGAAAATGATTTATGATAGCATCCTTGAAATAGTAAACGGAGGCGCGCCTATGTCGCCCAATATTGCGTTGAAAGCGTTGAAATTACTACGCAATCCTCTTGCAGAAAATACAGAAAATTCAACACAAGAAAAACCAGAACTTTCATTGAGAGAAATTGACGTTTTATCCTTATTAAGCAAAGGATTTGATTACAAAAAAATTGCGGAAAATCTATATATTTCTCCTTCTACTGTTCGCAAACACATCGAAAATATCTACACAAAATTGCAAGCCCACAATAAAGTAGAAGCGATTCAAATTGGAATAAAGCACCGTATTATTGACTAAGTTTAAATACCTGCATGTTCAAGAACTTCAAGTATAGATGGATATGTATTTTGCTTCACTTTTTCAATATTTTCCTTTTTTATCCATTGTACAGAAGTTATATCTTCTTCTAGTTGAGGTGTAAGAATATCTGTTCCTGTGTAGTTAAGTAAATACCACCAATTTTTCTTCAACACATTTCTTCCTTGAAAAACATAAGTGTGAAAAGTAGTACACAAAAAAGAATCAATCGTTGGTTTTTGTATCCCACATTCTTCTTCAATTTCTCTTACAGCAGCTATTTCAGGTATTTCATCTTTCTCAATTTTTCCTTTTGGAAGATCCCAATACCCAAACCGTTCAATAACCAAAAAAGAACAATCTTTCTGTACCAAACCACCCGCAGCTTCAATCCATTCAAAATTTACAAATGTTTTTTTTAAAGATTCTTCCGGATTTGGACTTAACACCAAAATCGACCGAACAGCAAGTGCAGGTAATTCTGCCAACGGATATTTTTTTTCATTTTCTACCGAAAATAAATCAACAACCAATTGATAATCAGCAGGAACAAAAGAATTTACTTTTGAACTAAATTCTATCACCTTGTTATCCATAAAAACTTTATACATTTGCACCATGATTTTAAATAAAGATCGCGCATTAAAAGTAGCAGAATTTTTACTACAAATAAAAGCCGTAAAATTACAGCCAAAAACTCCTTTTACCTGGGCATCCGGGTGGAAATCTCCAATATATTGTGATAATAGAGTAACACTTTCTTACCCACAAATACGTACGTATATTCGTCAGTGCTACGCTCGCAGCATCGAAGAATACTTTGGGAAACCAGACCTTATTGCCGGTGTTGCAACAGGTGGAATTGCTCATGGCGCCTTGGTAGCAGAAGAATTAGGAATTCCTTTTGTGTATGTGCGCAGTTCTGCAAAAGAACATGGACTTGGAAACCAAATTGAAGGACATTTTGAAAAAGGTCAACGTGTAATAGTAATAGAAGATTTAATTTCAACGGGAGGCAGCAGTTTAAAAGCGGTTGAATCTTTACGTGAAGCTGGATTGGAAGTAAAAGGGTTGGTGGCCATTTTTAGCTACGGTTTTGATATCGCATTTAGTAATTTCGCTGATGCTGAATGTCCATTTATTACACTTTCTGATTACGATCATTTGATAGAGCAAGCAGTTAAATCAAACTATGTGAGTGAAAAAGAGATGGAATCATTGAAAGAGTGGAAAAATGCTCCAGATACTTGGAATAAATAATGAATTATGAAAATAAGCACAGATGCATCGGTAATACAAGCTTCTGCGGAAGATGTTTTTAATTTTCTATCGGAAGCAAAAAACATTGAAGTTTTGTTACCTGCTGACAAAATTTCTGACTTTAAATACGATGAAAACGGCTGTTCATTCAAGGCGCAAGGTGGTATTGTAATTCCTCTGATCTACCAAGACAAAACTCCATTTTCAAAAATTGACATGAAATCCGGTGAAAAGGCTCCTTTTTCTTATGTGCTTTCAATCCTTATTCAAAGAAAAGATGAGAATTCAAGTACAGGCCACATCGAGTTTGAAGCCGACATCAACATGTTCATGAAAATGATGGTAGAAAAACCATTGAAAAGCTTATTTGATGTGATGACTTCTAACTTACAACGTCATTTTTCGAACTGATTCATTTAGCATAATTCAGCTCAAACCCCAGTTCTTGATTTCTAAACTCTTCAAAGTGATTCTTTGTTTGCACCATGAGGTTTCCTGCACTGTTTACCTCACAAATTGTTCCGTTGAATACTTCAGAAGTAAGTTTATTAACAATAGGTATTTCAACACCTTTCATCCATAAGCTGTTCTCATATTCTGCTTTTATCAATGAAAATTCTCCTTTTCGCAGTAAATCGTAATAATGAGAAAGGTATGCGTTTAAATGAAGAAGAAGTTGTTTGATTTCAGTGATAGTAGAGCCTTGTTCCGTTAGCGATGTTGCATGTGCTATTCCAGTAACAGGGTTCAAATTTATCCCAATTCCTACCACAGCGTATTCAATTTTTTGATTTTTCAGATTGGTTTCAATCAATATACCAGCAATTTTTTGTCGATCAATAAAAATATCATTCGGCCATTTGATTTGAACACTTTGCTTAACACAATCTTGGATGGCTGAACGCACAGCAACAGCAATGGCAAAATTAAAAAAAACAAAGTGCTCAACTGACAAAAATGCAGTATCAACATAAACAGAAACTGCAAACTGTTTTTGATTGCTATTCGCCCAGTTGTTACCCCTTTGCCCACGTCCAGCAGTTTGCATATCTGCCAAAATTTCAGTTCCGTGTGCCACTTTTTGGGTAGAAATTAAGTTGGCAATAAAATTGTTGGTTGAATCAACCTCAGAGAGATGAATGATATTATTTCCAAACATAAGTTAATAAAGCAAAATAAACCGCAAATCAAGTTAATATTTACTTAGATTTGCAAATTCAAAAAAACGAATGTACAAAATATTAAGCGATACAGATTCTACCAAACTTTGCGATTCAATAGTAGAGGGAATGCAAGACAACAAAGCACAAGATATTGTGGTACTTGATTTAAGAGGAGTACCCGGAGCAGTTTCAGACTATTTCGTAGTTTGTACAGGCGAATCTACAACTCAAGTTGACGGTATTGCCAATGCTGTAACAAGACATACACGCAAGGAATTGCAAGAAAGACCTTGGCACCAAGAAGGGAAAACAAATTCTGAATGGATTTTGTTGGATTATGTTAGCGTTGTTGCTCATATCTTTTACCGAGACACTCGAAATTTCTATGAAATTGAAAACCTATGGTCAGATGCTAAACGCACAGATATTCCAAATTTGAACTAATCTTTTAAAAACATGGCTCAAAACAACTCAAATTCGCCTAAAAAAAATCCGTATGCAATTTATTGGATTTATGCTGTAATCGTTCTAGGTATTATCGTTGCAACGTATTACAACGAATCCAGCGCTCCCAAATTAAGAGACATTCACACGTTTTATCGTTTAGCAGATTCAAGTTACATTGCAGATGCACAAATTGTAAACCGTGCTCGTGTGGATTTCAAAATCACGAAAGAGGGTGAAGAATTTGTAAAAAACAATCCATCCGGTGAATTAAAACTCATAAAACAAGCATTGGAAAAAAAGGGACGTCAATATTCCAGTTCCAACAACACCTTTTCAATTGATATTGTAGATGCAGGGAATTTTGAAACCAAATTGGATCAAATCAATGAGCGACTAAAAGCAAAAGGAGAACATACTATTTCTGCTCCACCCGTTGAAGAAGTAAATTACTTGAGCTCAATTTTAAGCTTCATTTTACCTATCGTTATCATTGTATTAATTTGGGTATTTGTGATGCGAAGAATGACAGGCGGTGCCGGTGGTGGTGGTGGCCAAATATTCAACATCGGGAAATCTCGTGCTCAGGTATATGAAAAAGGAAAATCAACCAACGTAACATTTAAAGATGTAGCTGGTTTAGAAGGCGCAAAAGAAGAAATCCAAGAAATCGTTGAATTTTTGAAACAGCCTCAACGATACACCGAATTGGGAGCAAAGATTCCTAAAGGTGCATTGTTAGTTGGCCCTCCGGGAACTGGTAAAACGTTATTGGCAAAAGCTGTTGCAGGCGAAGCGAAAGTGCCTTTCTTCTCACTTTCTGGGTCAGACTTTGTTGAAATGTTTGTGGGAGTTGGAGCATCAAGAGTTCGTGACTTATTCAAACAAGCAAAAGAAAAAGCTCCATCTATTATTTTTATCGATGAGATTGATGCAATTGGTAGAGCAAGAGGAAAAAACAACGGATTCAACTCAAACGATGAACGTGAAAACACCTTGAATCAGTTGTTGACAGAAATGGATGGTTTTGGTACAAATTCAGGAGTCATCATATTGGCTGCAACCAACCGTGCAGATGTATTGGATTCTGCGTTGATGCGTGCCGGTCGTTTTGATCGTCAGATATACGTAGATATGCCCGACTTGAATGAGCGTAAAGAAATTTTTGAAGTTCACCTAAAACCGTTAAAACTGGCTCAAGGAATGGACATTGATTTCTTAAGCAAACAAACTCCGGGATTCTCTGGTGCTGATATTGCGAACTTATGTAATGAGGCTGCGTTAATTGCCGCAAGAAAGAACAAGAAATTTGTTGAAAAGCAAGACTTCTTAGATGCAGTTGACAGAATTATCGGTGGTTTAGAGAAAAAGAATAAAATCATCACAATGGATGAAAAACGCGCCATTGCCTTCCATGAAGCAGGACATGCCACCACATCTTGGTTGCTTGAGCACGCACATCCTTTGGTAAAAGTAACCATTGTACCACGTGGACGCTCACTGGGTGCTGCTTGGTATTTACCAGAAGAAAGACAAATTACCACAACCGAACAACTTCAAGACGACATGTGTTCAGCCTTGGGTGGTAGAGCAGCTGAACAGTTGATTTTTGGTAAAATTTCAACAGGTGCACTTAGCGATTTGGAAAAAGTAACCAAGCAAGCATACGCCATGGTTTCAATTTACGGTTTAAACGAGCGTGTAGGAAATATCTCCTATTACGATTCGCAAGGACGAGATGCTTTTGTGAAACCTTATTCAGATGAAACAGCCAAAATTATTGACGAAGAGGTTAGTAAACTCATCGAAACTCAATACCAACGAGCAATTCAAATACTTTCTGACAATAAAGATAAGCTGACAACATTGGCGAATAAATTATTGGAAAAAGAAGTGATTTTCAAAGAAGATTTGGAAGAAATATTTGGAAAAAGACAATGGAATTCTGAAGAAGAAGTGAAAACAGCAGTCAACCAACTTCCGCAAGAGGAAGCAATGACATCAACTGCTGATTCACCAATTGAATCCTCTGAAAATACAAGTGATTCATCAAGCAATCACACTGATTTAGACGAAACACAAAAAGAAAATTAATATACTCAATTAGCCCTAAATGTATTATTTAGGGCTTTTTTACTACTTATGAAAGACGTACTTGTTCGCTCAGTTTTTGGCTTGCTGTTTTTGATGGTTGTGTTTACACCATTTGTATATGACATATACAACAATGCCAACTTAATGAACCTCGTATTCTATCTTTTTGCATTATTGGGCACGCATGAGTTATTTAACATGTCTTCACACACAACCAAAACAAGCAATCTTAAAATGCCCGCTTTGCTGTTAGTTACAGCGCTTTTTCTTCCATTATTGATGCAAACTGCTGCATTATTTTTTCCTTATCTAAGCAATCCCTTTTTTCATTTCCTCTCTTCAATAAAAGTATTGATAGGCTTATGGATTGTGCTTGCTTTGTTTATTGTTTACGCAATGTTCATCACATTCAAACAAGATAACATTTCTTATTTATTGCAAAAACCTTTTGTCTTTGCGTGCTTCTACCCTATTTTACCTCTCTGGCTTTTATCTTTGGCGTATACGTTATCATCCGGTTTAGATAAAACTACACTACTCGTTGTTTTGATACCTATTTACCTTAACGATACCTTGGCTTACGTATTCGGACGCTTGTTTGGAAAAACTAAAATGGCACCGAGTATTTCTCCAAAAAAATCTTGGGAAGGTTTCGCAGGTGGAGTGATAGGTACGCTTATCGTGATGAATGTTTTATTTACAATTGTTTTCGGTTTCAACTTAAGCTTCACAATCGAATTTTCATTGATTTGTATTGGTATTAGCGTACTAGCAACTTTGGGAGATTTATTTGAAAGCAAATTGAAACGTTCTATTGACATAAAAGACTCTGGAGCATTGTTACCGGGACACGGAGGAATTTTAGACCGAATAGATGCAATGCTTTTCGTTGCTCCACTTATCTATATACCTTTGACATTCTTTTAATTCACCATTATGCAACTACACCGCGAAGGAACCGCCACAATTCTTATTGCAACTCTCATTTTAGGAGCATTTGAGTTTTTTAACTATTGGTTATATAAACAACTTGATTGGCTCTGGCTATTTATACTATTAACTACTGGAGTGCTGGTGATGTGGTATTTGGTGCTTCAATTTTTTAGAATCCCTAAACGAAGTTTTACCTTCTCTGAAAACGATATACTGTGTCCAGCAGATGGGAAAGTGGTTGTTATCGAAGAAGTGGAAGAAACTGAATATTTTTCAGGCAAACGAATACAAGTTTCTATTTTCATGTCGCCTTTAAACGTACATGCCAATTATTTTCCAATTAGCGGCATTGTTAAATATGTTAAATACCATAAAGGTCTGTTTTTAGTAGCTTGGCATCCAAAAAGTTCAACAGACAATGAACGATCAACTGTAGTTGTGCAACATAAAAATGGACAAGAAATACTTTTTAGGCAAATAGCCGGAGCAGTTGCACGAAGAATATGTTTCTACACAAAAGAAGGGCAAGAAGCTGAAGCAGGGCAAGAATTTGGGTTCATAAAATTTGGCTCTCGAGTTGACGTGTTTTTACCTATTGGAACCACAATAAATGTTAAAATTGGCGATGTTGTAAAATCTAGAGTGACTAAACTTGCTCAATTTTGATAAAAAAGTTTATCTTTATCAAAAAATTAAAAAAATTGACTATGAAAAAGGCATTTGTTGCATTGACATTATTTTTCTTTGTTGGTGGTATTGCTGTAACTGCATACGCTACAACTAACAATAACTCTTCTGTAGTTACTGTTAAACACGATGACAAAAAGAAAAAGAAAAAATCTTGCTGCTCAGCTGACAAAAAAACTTGTACAACTGAAAAGAAAGAAGCTTGTGAAAAAGGAGGAACTGAGAAAAAAGCATGTTGCTCTAAAAAATAAGATTCTCAAGAATTTGAAAACAACTCCAACTTTTGGGGTTGTTTTTTTTTGTACTCTTCATATCTTACTACTCCAATTATACAATAAAGATTTAACTTTGTAAAAACAACACATGAACTTTAAAACGATACTCGGCACACTGCGTTTAGTTGCAATTCTTGAAGGAATATCATATATCTCCTTTGCTATTACAATGCCATTGAAATATAATTTAGGAATAGAAGCTCCAAACAAAATAATCGGTTATTTGCATGGCGCACTATTTTTAGCATACATCGTATATGTGTTTTGGCATTCAACAGATGTAAAATGGAAACTTAGTACTACATTTTGGGCATTGTTAGCCTCAATTCTTCCTTTTGGCACATTTGTATTCGATCACAAAGTTTTAAAACCTGAACAACAAGCTGCCAATGCCAACTAAGAAAATTGTACTGGATACTAGAAAAAAAGTTGAAGTGTGTTTTACACCCGGAGAATACACCTATTTTAAAGATGAATTTGAAATTGTTGTCGTAATTGATGTGCTGAGAGCTACATCCGCAATTTGTGCTGCTTTCGATAACGGTATAGCCTCAATAATTCCTGTTCCCACAGTGGAAGAAGCTTGGGAATACAAACAAAAAGGATACTTGGCAGGCGCAGAACGTAAAGGCCAAATTGTAGAGGGTTTTGATTTTGGTAATTCACCATTTACATATCGAAAAAAGCAATTTAAGGGCAAAGATGTTGTTTTGACTACAACAAATGGAACAAAATCACTAGATGTTGCTAAAGATGCTGAAACAGTGGTGGTTGGATCTTTTCTAAACTTAGATGCGCTAACAAAATGGCTAAGCACTCAAGAAAAAAACATACTTTGTTTGTGTTCAGGCTGGCAAGATAAATTTAATTTGGAAGATACCATTTGCGCTGGTGCAATCTGTGATGCGTTGATAAACACTGGATTTTATACTTCTGAGGAAGATTCCTCAATTGCTGCAAAATACCTCTATCTTTCTGCAAAAGATAATTATTTGGGGTATTTAAAGTCAAGTTCACACAGAAGACGATTAAAAAACTTAAATTTGAACGAAGACATTAAATATTGTTTAACGCCGAATCAAACAACGGTAATTCCTAAATTGGTTGATGGAAAATTGGTCAACATTTCGTAAACTACTCTTGCTATGGCTGTTCTTTTTAGGAACTGTTCTCATCGCTAACACAAAACCTTTGCCAATTGGCAAACCTTTACCGATTAGTGTTTGGGGATTTTTTGGACACAAAAGAATAAACCGTGTAGCCTGTTTTACGCTGCCACCAGAAATGTTTGGTTTCTACAAGGAAAACATTGATTTCATCACCGATCATGCTCCAGATCCGGACAAGCGCAGGTATGCAGTAGAAGGAGAAGCACAACGCCATTATATTGATATTGACCATTATATTACAAAAGAAAACCCTGATCCATTTCAAAATGTTCCAAAAAAATGGGACGATGCTGTTGCCAAATATTCTGAAGATACGCTGCAAGCCTATGGAATTGTTCCTTGGCACATTTTGGTTATGAAATACAAACTTCAACGTGCTTTTGAATCCAAGAATAGTGATTTAATACTTAAATACTCTACAGAAATTGGTCATTACATTGGCGATGCACACGTGCCTTTGCATACAACAGAAAACTACAACGGTCAACTTACAGGACAAAAGGGTATTCATGGATTGTGGGAAAGTAGAATCGTTGAATTGAATGCTGAATACTATGATTATTTTGTTGGAAAATCGAAGTATGTGAAAAATGTACTCGATTTTGCTTGGGATGCAGTAAAAGAATCTCATGCTTCTGTAGATTCTGTATTGTCAATTGAAAAAGAGTTGACCTTAGTATTTCCAGAAGACCAAAAATACACTTTTGAGAAACGAGGTAACCTCATCATTCAAACATACTCAAAAGAATTTTGTGATGCGTACCAAACTGCGATGCAAAATATGGTAGAGCGAAGAATGAGACAAGCAATTATAGGAGTTGGATCAATTTGGTACACCGCATGGGTAGATGCCGGACAGCCAGATTTATCCAAATTAACGACTAAAAAACCATCTCCAGAATTGTTGAAAGAATTGGAAGATTTAGAAAAACAATACGAACATTCTGAACACAAAGGAACTATTTGTGATTAAATAATGGGCTACAGTCTTACTCCAATCACACACACATCATCTACTTGCTCCAACTTCCCTTTCCAGTTCTCAAATGTAGTATTTATTACTTCTTTTTGTGTGTCAATGTCTTGATTTTGAATTGATAACAACAACTTTTTTAATTGCTCTG